>CAXGVD010000324.1:0-4015 GCA_964012695.1 uncultured Opitutia bacterium | reverse complement strand
AACTCGAAGTCGAACCAGCCTCAGGAGCCGAAGTTGGTGTTGCCGAAGGTGTCCGTGTTCCAGCCCGCGTCGTTGAGGAGGACCTGGCCGTTGACCCTGAGCCAGGCCTTGTCGTCGATATCCTCTTGGAAAGCCATTACGCCGTCGGCGTCGAAAATCTGCCCCGTGTACACCACCGTCCAGTTGTCCTTCCATGGTGGCTTGTTTTTGCTTTCGGAGATGGAGGGGCCGAGAGGGTCTACGCCGTTGACTGCGCCTGAATTGGTAGTGTCTGAGTCGAGGTTGGCGGGGTTGGCGGCCATGTTTGGACCGTTGCCGGGAAGGGCGCCCGCTGTGAGTCCGGGCATGAAGGCCGGATTGGCCGCGGGCTTGAACCAAGTGGATAAGGTGTAGTTGCCTTCGCCGAGGTCGAGGGGAGAGCCCGAGGCTTCTCGGAAAATGGACTGCACATCGAAGGCGGAAAGTTCCACGTTGTAGATGCGCAGTTCGTCGATTTTGCCGTTCAAGTAGCGGTCGTTCCATTGGGAACGGCCTATCCATTGGCGACTTCGGATGATGGTGTTGGGGGCAGTGCGGTCCGCTGGACTAGTGGCTACTAGGGCGCCGTCCTTGTAGATGCGGATTGTGGACTGGTTGGTCCCGGCGTTGTTGACGGTGGAGGCCACGTGAGTCCACCTGCCGAAAGTCCATAAGTTGGCGGCGTCCAGGTTTTCCGTGCCGCCGGTGGTGCTGTGGAATTCGAAACGGGCGCTCGTACTCGTCCCGCTTTGAGCCAGCAGGATGTTTTGGTTGCCGGGCCCATTGGCGAAGTCGATGATGCGCTGCCAGTTGTTAGAGGCATCCAGCTTCACCCAAGCTGAGACGGAAAGGGCTCCACCCATGGGCCAAGGACCTGCGTCCGCGTATTGGCCGTTGGCATCGTTGCTGTTGCGGGTCGTGTTGTTAAAGTCCAGGGCGTTCCCGAACTTGCCGGGAACCCAGTTGGCGTCGCTCATGTTCATGAGGGTGGCGAGCCGATTGTTACCGCTCGCGTCCGAAGCCGAAGAACCGGAGGATTCGTCGAAGGGCCAGTAGGCCAAGAGATCGCTCTGACGGGTGATTTCAGCTGGCGGAATCAGGGCGGAGGCCACCGCGTAGTCGCCCGTTCCATCAAGCCGCAGAGCCCCAGTGCCGAACTTGGCTTGGGCCGCACCCGTCCAAGTCGCGTCTCCAAAAAGCGTGGCGTTGGCGTCCCCGCCCGAAGAATCGGCCGCCTGCGTACCGTTGGTCTCGTCGAACTTCCACCAGCCGACGAGATCCTGAACTCGCGTCACCTTCACGTTGTAGGAGATGATTCGGGTAACGCGCTGGGAGTGGTTTCCGTTGGAGTCTTGGGCCGTTCCCGTGGGAAAAGTGAGGAAGATGCGGGCAGGGTCCTGAGTTGGCGTCAATTCGAAGGAGTACTTGGAGTTGGAAGCGGTTACGAGGTTTTGGGCCGTGGCCCCCTTCAGTTGCAGATCCGAAAGCTGAAAGCCCGTTACGTTCGCTTCGGCACCCGCCTCGTTCCGGAAGGTGACGCTTACGGGAATGGGCGATACGTGCGTGCTCAGGGTGGCGTTCACGTCCGGAAGTGGGCCGAAGTCGCCCATGCCTTCGCCGTAGGCCACTTTGACCTCTTCCGGTTGTAGGGTGACGCCGTAGAGGCGGACGTCGTCGATCAAGCCGTTGAACACGTCTCCCCCCTCCGGTGTGCCGCCTATGGCCAGCTTACCCTCGTCAATGGCTGGCAAACGAGTTTCATTCACGGATCCGACTAATCGTCCGTTCAAGAAGGTTTTGAACTTCTTACCGTCCAAAGTCGCCACCAAGTGGCTCCATGCACCGTTGGTCACTGTGAAGGCTCCGCCGCTCACATAGTTGGCTTGGAAGCGATAATAGACCTCGGCCCGGGTTCCGCCTTGGCCGAACTGGATGAAATACGGGGAAACCACCTCCTGCCTCTTGGACAACAACTGCGTCCAGTCCTGTTGAGTCGCCGCGCTGTTGAACCAGAGAGCGATGGAGTGATTCTTTTGAGCCTTAAGCCCATCGTGAGGCCCCGCCTCCGCCCAACCGGAGTTGCCCGCGAGGTTCATCGCCTGCCCTGATACGCCTGCAGCCCATTGGGCTCCGCCGTACAGGGTGGCGTCCAAGCCCGAGCCGGATGGAGTGGCGTTGGCCGCCTTGGTCCCGTTGCCTTCGTCGAAGCTCCAACGAGCCAAGAGATCGTCCTTACGGACAATCCCCTCGACCATCGTCACTGCGGCTCCTCCCATCAGCGAGAGTAGCCACGCCGAAAAACGAATTCTCATGCGCGAGTACAAGTTACTCCAAAACTGCGGTCGATTCAAAGGTTTCATGCGCGCGGCATCAAGTTAAAACGAAAAACTTTTCTCCAGACCCTTCTCGGCGTTTGAAAGATTTCCTCCGCCGGCCCGAGAAAAAGGGCTAATTCAGGGGATTTGCCGCAACAATTTCGTCAAAACATTGCCTGGCCCGCACTCAACGAAGGATTCCACTCCCTCACTCCGCAGAAACCGAATCGTATCCGTCCAACGCACCGAGGAGTGAATCTGCCTTGCCAGCAGGTCCGGAATGGCCTCCACCGAGGGGTAGGGTACGGCTTCCACGTTCGAAATCACGGGAATTCCCGGCTCTCTGAAGGAAAAACTCTCCAAAAAAGCGGCGAACTCCTTCGCCGGCTCCTCCATCATCCGGGAATGAAAGGCCCCGCTCACCTTCAACGGCACGAAAAGCTTGGCTCCCACCTCCTTCAGAATGGGCCCGAGGGGCTCAATGGCCGCCGCCGGTCCAGAAAGCACGATCTGTCCGGGGGAATTAAAATTGGCCAAATCCACACCATCCGCTCCCGCCTCGTCCAAAGCCTCCAGAATCGCCCCAGCTTCCAAACCGATCACAGCTGCCATGGCGCCTCCCGACACCTTTGCCATGATTTCGCCGCGTTTCGCCACCAACCGCAGACCGTCTCCGAAGGACACCGCCCCCGCCGCTTCCAGAGCCGCGTACTCTCCCACCGAATGGCCCGCAGCGAAAGCTGGCGAGGCTCCGCCGTCTTCCAGTTTCGCCCGAGCCTGAAGGCAACTTGTTAGATATAGGGCTGGTTGCGTAAATGCCGTATTGCCAAGACTTTCCGATTTCTCTTTGGATAAGCAAAGCTCCTCCGTGGAATAGCCCAGCATCTCGTCCGCTTCGGCGACGAGATCAGGAAAACGGGGGAACAAATCCTCCCCCATTCCAGTGCATTGGGAACCTTGTCCGGGAAACAAAAAGGCGTGACTAATGGGCATAAGGCGTGCGTACTTCTTGGAAGTTCGGCGAAAGAGTTTGCGGCAGAAACATCCCCGTTCTATCTTTTGCCCGCGAATCAACCGTCCCCACCGTGAAAACGCAAGCTCATCTCATCGTCGACGGCAACAACGCACTCCATGCCGTCCCCGAAGTTACCCGAATTCTTGCCGTGGACCGCGAAGCCGCCCGCGAAGCCCTTCTCCGCATCCTTCGCCCCATTCACGACTCTGAAGGTGTCCGCCTAACGGTCGTCTTCGACGGGAGGGAAGGCCTCGGTTCCTTGCAAAAGTACGGCCCCGACCCCACCTTCTCCATCGTTTACTCCGCCGGCGACCAAACCGCCGACGGCGCCATAGAGCGTATGCTCTTGGCCTCCCGAAACCCCTCCGCCATCACCGTCGCCACTAACGACAACCTCATCCGCAACTGTGCCATGGACGTCGGCGCCGGCCTCCTTCGCTGCGAAGATCTTCCTCTTCGGGCAGACCACGCCCTACGTCTTCAACAACAAGTCACCCAAGCCGTTCCAAAAAACAAAAAACTTCCTCCTTTCGAAAACCGAATCGATTTGTCCGGATTGATTGATATAAAGAATATCTTTAAGTAAAAAATTGACTTATTTAACTATAATAAAACCTCCCGAAAACCTCCGGGAAGTACCCGGCCTGTACGGGCCATTCAGGATGTC
>CAXGVD010000323.1:0-4021 GCA_964012695.1 uncultured Opitutia bacterium | reverse complement strand
GCCACCTTCACCTACGCCCCCAAGACCGACTTCCACGGTGCGGACAGCTTCGTCGTTCAAGTCAGCGACGGTACCGACGACGACGAAATTCTCGTCCGCGTCACCGTCGCCCCCGTCAACGACGCTCCCCACTTCACCTCCTATCCCCTTGCCAGCGTCAAGGAGGACGCCGCCTATCTCGCTCACTTGACCACCGACGACATAGACGGCAACCCAGGTCCCCGCCGACTCGCCCTCCGACTAGGCCCCGCTTGGCTTACCCTCGAAGATAAAGGCGACGGAAACGGCACCCTCCGCGGCCAAGTTCCCGTAGGCTCTCGAGGCTCTCACGCCGTGCAAATCGCCGTCACCGACGAAGCCAACGCCACTGGAGTGCTTAACTTCTCCCTCCTCGTCACGGACGGCGTGCCGCCCGTCCTAACCCTCAAGGGAGGATTCCGCATCCGCCACCCCAAAGGGGAACTCTTCGTCGAACCGGGCTTCCTGGCCACGGACGATGCCGACGGAGACGTTTCCGCGAACGTGACCGTCTCGGGCATAGTGAACGTCCACGCAACGGGCCTTCATTCCCTAATCTACCAGGCCTCAGACTCCGCCGGCAACCAAGCCCATACCCTCACGCGCCAAGTCTACGTGCCCGACCCAACACAAGCACCGAACGTGCTTCAAGTATTCGCCCCTTCCGGCACGGTCACTTCCGCCGCCACCGCCGTCGATTTATCGGGCAAGCGCTACCTAACCGGAACCTTCCGCGGACAGGCTTCCTTCGACGGTATAACCCTTCAAGCCCAAGACCGCGACGCCTACCTTACTTGCCGCGAGGCCAACGGCTCGGTTCGCTGGGTCAAGCGATTGGGGGGACTCGGACGAGACGATGCCGCCGACGTCGCTGTGGCCCCGGACGGCTCTATCTACCTCACCGGTTCTTTCTGGGGACATGTTGAGACCGACGGCCTTTCCCTCAACTCTGCAGGCGGAACGGACGCCTTCCTGCTCAAGATCTCCCCCGATGGAAAGACGCAATGGGCGCGTTCCGCAGGAGGTCCCGGCGACGACGCCGGTCAAAGCGTAGTTCTGGCGAGCGACGGCTCTCTCCGATGGGCGGGCGACATAAAGCAGGACGCCTCCCTCCATGGCTCGCCCATCGCCTCCGCCGCCGATGGAAACATTTTCCTTTCCAAACTCTCTCCCGACGGGAACGTAACTTGGACGCAAACCGCAGGCGGCGGTAAGCTCGACCGCGTAACCGACCTCGCCACCAACCCGAAAACAGGCGACGTCTACCTCGCGGGAGGCGTCGTCGACGGCAGCCACGAAAACGGTTTCCTCCTCAAGTACGACGACAACGGTTCTCTCCGATGGGGAACCAAGCTGACTGGCGCCATGTCCAACCAAATCGTCGGCATCGCCGCCGACGACACTGGCGTTTTCCTCGCCGGCAACGTGCAAGGCGGATCCACCTTGGGTGCCTCGACGTTGATCTCGCGCGGCGGCTCCGACGGCTTCCTCGCCAAACTAGACGCGGACGGCAAGACCGAATGGAGCCAAACCTTTGGAGGAGCTTCCTCCGATTACGTCGGCGGCTTGGCTCTGGACGCCCACGGTGACCCCGTCGTCCTAGGCCACTTCTTGGGTTCCGCCGTGGTGGGCGGACGCTCTCTCCAAGCCTCCGGCGACTACGACCTCTTTCTGCTTCAGGCAAGCGCAGGCTCGGGCGGCGCCTTGCGAACTCGCTCCATCGGCGGCTCCGGCAAGGAACGGGCGAGCGGAATCGTCGCCGACTCCAAAGGTGGCCTTCACCTCTCCGCCCACCACGGCGGCTCCGCCACATTGGACGGGCACGTGGTTTCCAACGGAGGCGTGCCCGGCTCCTTACTCGCGGTCGCGGGAGGTCCGAGAGGCTTGCCCTCCGTATCTATTCCTGCTTCTCTGGACGTCACGCCCGGCAAAAGCTTCTCGCTAGAGATGAACGCCTCCCTGCCCGGCGGCCCACCACCCTCCTTCTTTATCACCGGAGCACCCGCGTGGGTGTCGCTTCTGGACCGAGGAGACGGCACGGCACGTCTCTTCGGCTCCGTTCCTGCCTCCGCCGCAGGCAACTTGGCCACCACCCTCCAAGTCACCGACATGGAAGGTGGCTCCATTGAACAAAGGCTTCTTCTCAAAACCGGCGTCACCCGCTTTCATCAAGTACAGGTTTTCGCCTCGCCCGCGGCGGGAGGATCCGTAACCGGCAGCGGTTCCCACGCCTACGGCTCAACCGTCACCCTCACCGCCACACCCGCATCCGGTTATCGTTTCACGTCCTGGGAGGCATCCGGCCTTCCCGCAAACGCCCCCGCCACGACCACACTCACGGTTGACGCAAACGTCAGCCTAACGGCCCGCTTTGAAAAACTCTTTCACACCGTCGCCGTAACCCTTGCCCCCGCTTCCGCAGCCATCGTCACAGGCGCAGGATCCCACGAGCACGGCTCGACCGTCACGCTCAAGGCCACGCCCGCGCCAGGCTACCGCATCAAGAGCTGGTCGGGGGCTTCATTCTCCGATCCCGGCGCACAGAGCCAAACCTTCGAAGTCACCGCTCCCCTCTCCCTTGTCCTCATCCTCGAAGACCGCCCTGGTCCGCCCACTCTCGCCGCCGAAGACCTCGGCGGTTCTTGGCGCCGAAGCACATGGTTCGGCGTCTTCCACCAGACCAACGCCGCCTGGATTCATCACCAAGCCTTCGGTTGGCTCTATTCCTCCGCATGGAAGGACGAGTCCCTCTGGTTTTGGAACGAGGAACTTGGCTGGTCGTGGACGAACTCCCAAATTTTCCCCTACATTTACAGGCACCAACCCGTCGGCTGGCTCCATTACCGAAGAAATTCCTCCAAGCCCGCCGTCCTCTACGACTTCGAAAACGAATCCTGGTTCGCCATCGCCCACCCCTACTACCAGATACAGACCGGAGCCGCTCCGGCGGAAGGCGGTTTCGTCACGGGGGGCAGCTCCTACCTAGCAGGGTCCGACGCGTACCTGGTCGCCAGACCGAATCCGGGGTACGTCTTCGCGGGCTGGACGGGCGACGCCGAAGGTACCGAAAATCCTCTCCTCATCAATAACCTTGCGAAGGATCTCCGTGTCGTCGCCAACTTCAAACCTTTATCGGGCGGACTGGAAAGTATCGCCTCTGTCGTGCAGACCGCCACCCACCTGACGGCGGAGGAAAAGAAAACCGCCCTCCTCCAAATCGCCCTAACGGGCTCCTCTCCGCTCGTCAGCATGGGTTCGAACGCGGCCAGCCATGAACAAGACCCGAAAAACCAAGCCTTGGCCGAAGCCTTCGGCATGACCACAACGAATAAAGCCGCCGAAAGCGCATTCCCCGTGGATTCCGCCCACCTCAATCATCCTTACCTTCCTTGGTCACCCGGTAGGACCCGCACTGCGGGCCGCCGCAACGCCACGAATGGACAAGCCGCCCCCATCGGTTGGTCGGGAACCGTAGAACGCTACAACGCCGCGAACGTCACCCTTCAAGCCTCCCGAACGGAAAAGGTCGGAGAAGTGAACTGCCTCGTACTGGAATTGAGTGAAGGCCCGTGGACACGTAGGTGGCTTGCCCGCGACAAGGAAGGCGCCGTACACGTCCTGCGGGAACAGAGAGGGGAGAAGCTCGTAGAGATCCCGCGTCTCTTGTTGCCCGCCAATCCCAAGACGGGATGGAAAAGCTGGTCCGACGGCTCCGCCATACCCGACGAATATGGCATTCTTAGCTCCTCCACCGCCGAAGTTCGCCTCAAGTCCAACGAAACACTTTATCATTGTCTACGTCTCATCGTTCACTCTCCCGCTGGCGATCGCGTCGAGTACTATGCCAAGGGAAGAGGACTCGTGAAAATCGACTGATTATGCCAATGCGCCGCCAACTCATACCGCGCCTCTTCGCTCTCCTGACCCCTTTCACCTTCGTCATCTGGCCAGGCTCGACCACCCAAGGGTTCGCTCCCGACCGCATCAGTTCCGACATTTATCT
>CAXGVD010000322.1:0-4042 GCA_964012695.1 uncultured Opitutia bacterium | reverse complement strand
GAACCTGCGCCAAGGTAGGCATCATCATCGCTATGGCCGCCATCATCGGCACCTGTCTACTAGAAAGCGGGGCGGCGGACCGCATCGTCCGCTCGGCCCTCAAGCTCTGCGGGGAGAAGCGAGCTCCCTACGCCCTCTCTGGCAGCAGCTTCGTCCTTGGCATACCAGTTTTCTTCGACACGGTCTTCTACCTCATGATTCCGCTCGCCAAGGCCCTCGCCTCGCGCACGGGTCGGAACTACCTCCTCTACGTTCTCGCCATCATCGCCGGCGGCTCCATGACCCACTCCCTCGTCCCGCCCACGCCCGGCCCCCTGCTCGTGGCGGGCGAGCTGGGCGTAGATATCGGCCACATGATTCTCGGCGGCCTCACGGTGGGCGTTTTCGGGATGATCGGGGGCTTCATCTACGCACACTGGGCCAACGCCCGCTGGCCCATGGAGGTCCGTCCGGGCGAAGACCTGACCCACGAGGACCTCAAAGCCATGGCCGCCAGGAGCGACTCCGAACTACCTTCACTCTGGCTCTCCCTCGCTCCCGCCATCATTCCCGTACTTCTCATCGCAGGTTACTCGATTCTCAAGGAAGCCATTCCAGCAAAGGACGCCTCCGCAGCTGAGAAGCAGTTGCTTGGCGTCCTCAAAATCCTCGGTGACCAGAACCTCGCCCTCACCATCGGCGGCGGCATGGCCCTATGGCTCCTTTACAAGTCCGGGGCCAAGAAAGGCAATGAACTAGCGGAGAGCGTTCGTAAGTCCCTCGCCAGTGCGGGCTCCATCATCCTCATCACGGGCATGGGCGGAGCCTTCGGCGGCATCCTGCAGCAAACGGGTATCGGCTCCGAGGTGAGCAGACTCATCGAAGCCACCGGCATGGGCCTCACGGGCCTTCTCCTGCTGGCCTTCTTCGTCACCGTGGTAATCCGCATCGCCCAAGGTTCCGCCACCGTGGCCATGATTACGGCCGTGGGAATCGTCGGCGGCATGGTGGATGCGAACGCCGGTTACTGGGTGGGCTACGTCGCCATCGCAATCGGTTGCGGAGCCAAGCCCTTCCCCTGGATGAACGACAGCGGTTTCTGGGTAGTGGGACGACTCTCAGGCTTCACCGAAGCCGAAACCCTAAAGACCTTCTCCTGCATTATCAGCCTACTCGGCATCGTCGGCATCATCGCCACCCTGATTCTGGCCAACCTCTTCCCCAACTTTATTTTCTGAGAAAAGGACGGCCTCCCCTCCCGCTCGACCGACATGCGAATCACCGACTTCCGCATACACTCGATAGCCATGGCCGACCCGCCCCTGCGGAGTTCCTACGGCCTGCACCAACCCTACGCCCTCCGCAACGTCATCGAACTGAAAAGCGAGGACGGCATCGTCGGCATCGCCGAAACCTACGGAGGCGAGCAACCCGCAGCAGGTCTAGAAAATCTCCGCGAACGCATCCTCGGAGCAGACACATGGCGCCTACTAGGCGACCTCCTGCCCCTCGTCGAAGGTGGTGCCTCCGGCATGGAGCGCTCCCAGACCAACCACGTACCCGGGGAAAACCCGCTCGACGCCGACGCCCGTTCCTACGCCGCCGTCGAGACCGCCGTCCTCGACCTGCTTGGCAAGGCCCTCGGCGTCCCCGTCTGCGACCTGATCGGCGGCCGAGTCCGTGAAGCCGTCGACTTCTCCGCTTACCCCTTCTACAAACACGCAGGCGGCGGAGGCGAAGGCGACGACCTGCGGGAGGACGAGTACGGCGAAGCCCTCTCCCCAGAGCAACTGGTGGAGCAGGTCAAGCGCATGGTATCCCTGTACGGCTTCAAAGACGTCAAGTTCAAGGCCGGCGTGCTGGAACCCGAGATCGAAATCGAGACTATCAGGCAACTACACCGGGAACTCGGGCCCGCGGTCCCCCTCCGCATCGACCCAAACTGCGCCTGGTCCGTTGACACCTCCGTGAAGGTCGGCTTGGCCCTCGCTGAGGAACTGTCCGACGGCGGCTACCTCGAAGACCCCACCGCAAGCCTCGCCGGCATGGCCGAGGTCCGCAAGCGCCTCCTCGCCGAGGGCGTGGAGACACCACTGGCCAGCAACGTCTCGGTCACCTCCTTCGGCGACCTCCCCGAAGCCGTCCGCCTCGACGCCGTGCAAATCGTCCTCTGCGACCACCACTACTGGGGCGGCATGAGACAGGTACAGCGCCTCGCCAAGACCTGCCAAACCTTCGGTATCGGCCTCTCTATGCACTCCAATTCCCACCTCGGCGTCTCCCTACTTGCGATGACGCACGTGGCCGCCGCGACCCCTCATCTCACCTACGCCTGCGACACTCACTACCCTTGGCAAACCGAACAAGACGAAATCGCCGACGGAGGATGCGTTCCCATAACCGACGGACGAGTCGCTATTCCCTGCAAAGGCGGCCTCGGCGTGGAACTCGACCACGACCAGATCGCCCGCGGCAAGGAACTCTACGAAAAAATCCCCTACCGCAAACGCGACGACGAAGCCGAAATGCAAAAGCACATAGACCCCGACTGGAAACGAATCCTCCCCCGCTGGTAATTCCGCACTCTGTAAACCGCAACTCATGGACTTCAACGAACTCATTCCAGAAGGGGTCATTGGCTTTCCCGTCACGCCCTTTCACACCGACTACGCACTCGACCTCGACGGTTTCCGCAAGAACCTCGAAGTCATTCTCTCGGAGCCCTTCACCACTTTCGTTGCAGCGGGCGGCACGGGCGAGATGTACTCACTGGATCGGGCGGAATACGTCTCCGTTGTAAACGCCGCCGTGGATTTGACGGACGGCAAGATGCCGGTGGTGGCAGGCGTGGGTTACGGCTCCCGCATCGCCGTGAGCATGGCGACAGAGGCCGCCAAGGCGGGAGCCTCCGCGCTCCTCATCCTGCCCCCCTACTACCCGAACGCCGCCTTCGAGGGCCTACTCGCCTACTGCAAGGCCATCGGCAACGCCACCTCCCTCCCCATGCTCATCTACACCCGGGACTGGGTAAACCTCTCCCCCGAACAGGCCGAATGTCTCGCCGAGGAAGTCCCCACTCTCGCCGCATGGAAGGACGGGCAAGGTGAGCTGCGCTCCTACCAACGAATCAGGGCTCGCCTCGGCGAACGCCTTACCTGGATAGGCGGCGTAGGGGACGACCACGTGAGCGGCTATTACGGCATCGGCATACGCCGCTTCACCTCCAGCATCTCCGCGGTCGCCCCCAAACTCTCCATCCTCCTCCACGAAGCGGGGGCCTCCCGAGACGAAGACACCCTCGCCGAACTCACCGACCGCCACGTCCTCCCCCTCTACAACCTCCGCACCCGCCGCAAGGGCTACGAGGTCTCCGCCATGAAAGCGCTACTCGAACTCCGTGGTCTAGCCGGCGGCCCCGTCCGTCCGCCCCTCCTCGACATAACCGAAGGGGAACGCGCCGAACTCCAAACCATCCTCGACGGCTGGAAGGATTTCCTGTGAGTCGAGCCTCCCGCACCTGTGCCCTGCTCGCCCTATTCGCCCTCGCAGGCTGTGGGAAAGACGAGCCCGTAGGCGCTTCCCCGCCCAACGGGCACGGCGGAACTTCCTTCACCACCGAAACCCTCGTCACCGACGCCGCCGGCATCCGGCACCGCAAAGGCTTCGTCGTCGAGAAACTGCTGGACCTCCAGCCGACTCAACACGGCTCCTGGATAAGCCTTTCCTTCGACGCCCAAGGCAAACACCTCCTCGCCGGCTCCGAAAACGGCCCCCTACGCCGCATCAAGCTCGCCGACGACGGAAAGGTCGAAGGCGTGGAAATCGTCCGAGGCGTTCCCGGAAACGTCCACGGCATCCTCCCCGCCTTCGACTCCCTCTACCTCGTCAGCCACCAAGCGGGCGGACTCGTCCGTTGCCGGGACGTAAACGGAGACGGGGCCTACGATCAACAGGAACTCATCCTCCCACTCGACGGGACGGGCGAACACGCCGCCCACGCCGTTATCCTCACCGAGGACGGACAAGGGCTCTACCTCCTCGCGGGAAAGGATTGCCCCACCAC
>CAXGVD010000321.1:0-4048 GCA_964012695.1 uncultured Opitutia bacterium | reverse complement strand
GGACCTCGGAGGGCGGGCCGTTCCCCGCCCCCTTCGACAAGCATTTCCACCTTATCGTCAATCTCGCCGTAGGCGGCAACTGGCCCGGCCCGCCCGATCCCAAGACGAAATTCCCCGCCAAGCTCCTCATCGATTACGTCCGCGTTTACCAACGAGCCAGGTGACCTCCTTCAAATCAGTCTTCCTTTACGCAGCTTTCCTCTTCGTCTTCGTTTCACTTCAAGCCGCGCCTTCGGAAGCGCAACTGGCCGCGTGGTTGAAAAGGTTTCCCGATGCGGACGCGAACAAGGACGGCGTCCTCAGCCTCAAAGAAGCTAAAGCTTACCTGAAAAAAGTACAAGCCGCGCGAAAAGGACAATCCGGAAAGCCCGGCAGCTCGCAACGCGGCGCCCAAAGCTCCTTCCGCGTGGATTCCGGTTGGAAGAAAGCTCCCGAGTTCCCTCCTCACGCCGCCTGCTACAAGACGCCCGCAGAACTAAAGAAAATGGCAGGCGTAACTCGTTTCCCAAAACAGGAGAACGGGATTCTCCGCCTCGTCGGCACGGGGCACAGCTTCATGGCTCCAGGCTACAGAGCCTTACCCAAAATTTGCGAGGCGGCTGGCTTCAACCAACCTCTCAAGCTCACTGTGAGCGGAGGCGTAACGGGAAGTACGCGCTACCGCTGGGAGCTGGAGAACGGCATCTTCCAATTCGACGGAAACCCCCGCCCTACTCTCCTCGCCTCCATCGCCAACGCCCAATGGGACGTCATGACTTGGGGCCCCTATTTCAACGACCAGCCCCGCTACTACGCTTGCTGGATAGACTATTGCCTCAAGTACAACCCCGGCATGAAGTTCTATCTCTCCGACGCCTGGCCCCAGCTCCACCAACTCGACGAGAATCCGAAAAGCGAAGCGGACCTCACCGAGAAAGTCATTAAGAAGATGGGTGCGGAGAAACGAACCCAGTTCAAGGAACTCGTCAACACCCTCCGCAAGGACTACCCAGACAAGGTTTTCATTTTACCAACTTCGGACGCCATGTGCCTTGCCGCCCTAAGCCATATTCGCGGTGAACTACCCGGCGTTGAAGGCCTTCACAAAGCCGTGGGCGGCAAGGAACGCTCCCTCTGGCGCGACCGTCTCGGCCACCTTGGCCCCGGCTTCGACCGCCTCGAAGGCTATGTCTTTTATGCAACCCTCTACGCCCGTTCGCCCGAACTTCTCCCGCGAGACCCAGCCTTTGGCGGCGACCCCGAGTTCCCCTCCCCCACTCTCGATAAGGTCTTCCGCAACATCGCCTGGCAAGCCGTAATCAACCACCCCCTCTCGGGCGTCACCGACAAGGACGTCGATGGCGTCGGCGATCGTTACGACAACTAAATCCAATCTTGGGACGGATTTGCCTGACACGTAACCTACTTCACTCTTTCTTTGTATCCTTTGGCATGAATCTTCGTCTCTTTCTCGTGCCCGCGACCTTGATCGCCGTACTTTCCCTGCATGCGGTTCCCGCGCGACAAGGCCCGCGCGAGCTGGACCCGGGCGAACAAGGTATTGGACGACGCGTAACCGACGCGGATTTCAAGACTCTCGACGGCAAGACCGGCAAGCTCTCCGACTTTCGTGAAAACAAGGCGTTGGTCGTGGCCTTCGCAGGCGCCTCCTGTCCACTTAGCAAACGTTTCGCCCCCGACTTAGCCGCACTGGAGGAGGAATACGCGAAAAAGGGCGTCGCCTTCCTCTTCATCGACCCCATCGACCTCGATGGGGCGGAGAACGACCTGCGGGCCTTGGCGGAATTGCACGGCTTCGACGGGGCCGTAATCCTCGATGAGGAAGAAGTCCTTTCGTGTCACTTCGGGGCGACCACCACCACCGAAGTCTTTCTTTTGGACGCCGCCCAAACCCTGCTTTACCGCGGCCCAGTGAGCGACCGTTATGGCATCGGCTACCAACTGGAAGCCCCCCGTCGTCGATACCTGCACGAAGCGCTGGACGCTCACCTCGCGGGCAAACCCGTCCCCGTCCCCGCCCTGTGGGCACCAGGCTGCGAACTGGATCACGACGGTGGCGCCGTTCCCGCCATCGCCGAAGTCCCCACCTACCACGACCGCGTCTCCCGCATCCTGCAAGCTCACTGCATGGAATGTCACCGTAAGGGTGGCGTGGCTCCTTTCTCTCTCACGAGCTACGCCGACGCCAAGGCCAACGCCGGAATGATTCGCAAGGTGGTGAGTGAAGGCCTCATGCCGCCGTGGTTCGCAGCTCCTCCCGCGCCGGGTCACGTTTCACCCTGGGCCAACGATCGTTCCCTGCCCGCCGCCGACAAGGCCGACCTCCTTGCATGGATCCGAGCCGGCAAGCCCGAAGGTGATCCCGCTCACGCTCCCCTTCCCCGCTCATTCCCGAACGAGTGGAGCATCGGCGAACCCGACGCAGTGTTCGAGCTTCCCCGCGAAGTTCCCGTCAAGGCCACAGGGCAAATGCCCTATGTGAACCTATTCGTCCAAACTGACTTCCCAGAAGATCGCTGGGTGCAAGCTGCGCAAGTCCTCCCTACCGCCCCGGAGGTGGTCCACCACGTCCTTGTCTTCGTCGCTCAAAAAGGAAGCGGCCTACGCCGCGACCAGACGGGTCCCCTCGCGACCTATGTGCCCGGCAACACCTTCGTCGAGTTTCCCGAAGGCACCGCCAAAAAGTTACCCGCCGGATCCCGGTTGTTCTTTCAAATGCACTACACCCCGACGGGAAAAGCCACCGCGGACCGCACCCGCCTCGGCCTTCGCTTCGCCAAGAAACCTCCAATCAAGACCATCCGCGTGGCCTCCGTGGCCAACCGCCGCATATCCATCCCACCCGGCGCCGCCGCCCACGTAGAGACCGCCTCCCGCCCCTCCCCCGCAGGCATGGCCGTACGGGCCTTCATGCCCCACATGCACCTGCGAGGCAAAGCCTTCAAGTACGAACTCGTGTCCCACGACGGCGAACGCGAAACCCTCCTCGACGTCCCCCGCTACGACTTCAATTGGCAACTCCGCTACGAGCTCAAGGAACCGCGCCTCCTGCCCCCCGGTTCCCGTCTCGAAGTCACCGCCATTTTCGACAACAGTTCCGCTAATCCCGCCAACCCCAACCCCGAGGCCACCGTACGCTGGGGAGACCAGACGGACGAGGAAATGCTCATCGGTTACGTCGAATGCGAGACCTCCCGCGACGCCCAGGTTCCATCCGATTCCTCCCCAAATCACCAAGACCTTTTCACCCAACTGGACCGCAACGGCGACGGCTTTCTCACCCGCGACGAATTCACCCGACCCGCCCTCTTCCCGCTCTTTGACGAAGACAAGGACGGCAAGGTAACCCGCCCCGAAGGGGTGGCCGGTCTTCTTAAGCTCAAGAAAAAGTCCGACGAACTTCGTCGGGGGCAAGAAGCCCTCCGAGGACTCCGTGACTTATTGCGATAACCCAGCGGCCGAGGTCTGGCCCCCGACTCTCGCTCCTCCATTCAACGGGAAGCGTTACCCTCACGCCCCCAATACGCGCCTAATCTCTTCTCCACCGCAGACAGCTCCTCGTCCGTCAACGCCTTGTACCCGCGCCCTTGCGGCCAACCATACCCCCACCGGTACCAAGTCGGGAAATGAGGACCACCACCGGCCCGTACAGCCTCGTACATGAGACGGGCCAACGCCTTATCCCCAGTCTTTCTCTCCACGCAGGCCCGAAACTTCTCGTCCGCCGCCAACCTCTCCTCCCGCGTACCTCCCCGCCAATAGGCCACATCGTGCTCCACGCAACAGTCCCGCCACAAATCCTTCTCCTTGAACGTTCCGTCCACGAACAAACTGCAACCGTCGCTCTTGAAGTCGGACAACCTTTCCTCCGCGGACTTCTTGGCCGATTCGCAACCAAGGACCAACAAACATCCCGCCGGCAAAACCGAACGGAACATAGTGCAAAACGAAAGTAAGGTAAATTTCACGGCGGTGAACGAAACTCGACCCTCAGCCTGTAAACCACAACCGCCAAAAGACAAGTCCCAGTATTGACGTTCTCCGGCGG
>CAXGVD010000320.1:0-4059 GCA_964012695.1 uncultured Opitutia bacterium | reverse complement strand
TTGGGGAACGAAAGCGGTTCCGGTTCCCGGCTTGTCCTGCTGGTGGACTCCAGTGCCAGCATGAGACGAGCTGGGCTGTGGGAACAGGTCAGGGAAAGGGCTGAGGAGGCGTTGGCCGAGACGAAGCCTACCGATACCGTCTCCATCCTCGCCTTCGCCGACGAGACCCGAACCCTTCTCACCTTCAAGGGTTGGAGCGGAACCCCCGAGAGAGAGCGCAAGGCTCACGCCGAACAAATCTTGGCCGATATTGAACCCGGCTGGGGCGGCACCGGTCTGGGGGACGCCTTGGCGGCGGCGGTCGACATTTTGGAGGAATCAGGCTCTGGGACACCCGCCCGCATCGTCGTACTGACGGACGGCCAGGAGGGTTCCCGGCTGAACGGCTTGCAGGGCCGGGAGTGGCCGGAGAATCTGTCGGTCGAGTGGGAGACCATCGATCCCAAGGCCGGCGGCAACGTCGGTCTAGAACTGGCTCCCGAACGTAAGGAGAAGGCAGTGGGCGATACGGACCTCGAACGGGTCAGGGCGAACTTAGGTCCGCGCGTCCGCGTAACCAACAGCCCGGACTCCGAAAACGAGCAATTCCGTCTCACTTGGCTCGGCCCCGACGACGTCAATGTGACTCCGCCCGTCCACCTTTACCTGCCCGCCGGACGCGCTAAGGTGATCCGGGCTCCGGTACGTCCCGCTGGCTCCGCCGCCCTGCGGCTCGGCCTGCTCGGAGACGACGAGCCCTTCGATAACCACCTCCACTTCCTGGCCGAGATCCCCGAACCCATCCGGATTCATTACGTCGGGGCCGATCGAGCGAAGGACGAGGAGAGCATGAGGTACTACTTGGAACGGGCTTTTTCCAACACTCGTCACCGGCGTATCAGCCTTCACTTCCACGCCCCCAGCGCCTTGGCGGGCAAACTGAACCGACCGGACGACCGCCTACTCGTCGTGGCGGAAAACCTGCCCGAGGACGCGCTTCGTGACGCCCGGGCTTTCTGCGAATCGGGGCGTCCCGTCCTGCTTGTTCTTAAGAACGAGAGCCTGGGGGCCACCTTGAGTGCATTGACCGAGTCTGGTCCCGTTCCCGTCAAGGAGGCCGCAGTGGACGAGTACCTGCTCCTTAACAGGCCCGACTTCGAGCACCCCTTGTTCGCGCCTTTCAACCAGCCCCGATTTGCGGACTTCACTAAAATTCACTTCTGGAAGCGTCGTATGGTGGAGGCTGACCGCCTGCTCGGCGTCCGGGTGGCGGCGCGTTTCGACGACGATTCGCCGGCCGTGCTCGACTTGCCGCTCGGGCGCGGCCGCTTGGTCGTTCTAACTTCCGGGTGGAATCCGGCGGACAGCCAGCTCGCACTCTCCAGCAAGTTTGTTCCCTTGCTTTACTCCCTGATGGATCTGGGTCGAACCTCTCAACCATTGCGGACGCTCTACAAGGTGGGCGAGTTCGTGGCCCTGCCCGGTGGGACCGACGAAGCCCACGAACTGAAGGGGCCTATGGGGATCGTGTCCGTGCCTGCGGGTGAGGATTCCTTTCGACCGGACATTCCCGGGATCTACGAGTTGAGCGGAGAGCGCAAGGCGAGTTTCACCGTCAACCTTACTCCCGCCGAGAGCCGCACCGCGCCCCTTCCCGAGGAAACACTTGCCGGCTTGGGCCTGCCTTTGGACGAAGAGGCGGCGGAAGGGGAGGCCGACGGATCCGAACGGAGGCAAGCCTTGCTCGATGTGGAACTTGAAAATAGACAACAAAATTGGCGGCTGTTGATTGCGGCGGCGGTGGTGTTGGCCATAATCGAAACATGGCTGGGAGGGCGTGCATGGCGGGGGCCCGTTCCCGCCGCCGAAACGAGGAAAGCAGTATGAAGAACCTGAAACCTTACCTGAATCCGGTCGTGAATCGCCGACGGGCTTGGAAAATCTGGC
The DNA here is from genome assembly GCA_964012695.1 of uncultured Opitutia bacterium. Lineage (GTDB taxonomy): Bacteria > Verrucomicrobiota > Verrucomicrobiia > Opitutales > Seribacteraceae > CAXGVD01. The sequence goes on along the minus strand of CAXGVD010000320.1, from coordinate 2,133 downwards.
GGGCTCTGGCATTTTGCTGGGGCGTGGCTTGTCTGCTGGCCGCCCTTGTGCTCGCCTTGCCGGACGGCGGGGCCTTCCTTCCTTTCGAGCCCGTGGGGCTCCTTTTCACCTTGCTCATGGGGGGCACGGTCTTAACGGTGTTTCTTCAGCGGGAGAAGCCCGAGTGTGACTATCGGCGGGTGGTCAGGGAAATCGAGCGGGATCATCCCGAAATGGGGGCCGCGCTGCTCACGGCGATTGAACAACGACCCGACCCCGAGACGGGCCGCTTCCACTTCCTTCAGGAGCGCGTGCTGGAGAAGGCGGTCGCCGCCTTCGTTCAAACTGGTTTCGCCAACGCCTATCCCGCCAAGCGCCTCCGCTCCTTGCAGTTCGGCTCCACTTGCGCGTTGCTTCTCGCCATTTGCCTGAGCGCGGCCACCTTCCTGCCCCGCGTCCGGTCCGTGATCTTGTCTGACGACTCGTCCAGACAAGAGGTGGAGGCTGGAGAAGCGTCCGTCGCCCGTTTGGCGAAGGTGGAGCCCGGCGACGTCGAGGTGGAACTCGGGGCGCCCTTGTCCGTCCTCGCTCATTTCGAGGAAGCATCTCCCGAGGTGGTGTCTCTAGTGGCGACCTTTCGCTCGGGGGAAACCCGTCGCCTGAGCATTACCAAGAACCTGCGCGACCCCGTCTTCGGCCATACCTTCCCTAGTGTGGTCGAGCCGTTCCTTTACCATGTCGAGTACGACGGGCGGGAGTCGGAGGTCCACCAAGTGACGGTTTACGAACTACCCGCCCTCGAACGGGCGGACGCCACACTGGCCTATCCCGACTACGCGGGCCTTTCCGACAAAACGGTGGAGGACGTCCGCAGGCTCAGTCTGCCCGAAGGTGCCCGGCTGTCCTATGTTTTCCACCTCAACAAGCCCGTTGCTGCGGCCACGCTTGTGGGGGAGAAGGAGGAGGCCGTCGAGCTTCGGACCTTTTCCGATGACGCCAAGGCCGAGTTGCCGTCAATTCTTCTGACCGAGACGCGCAAGTGGAAGCTGGAGTTGATGGACGAGGCTGGACGACGCAACAAGTTTAGCCCGCGCATCGAAATAAGCGTTTTACCGAACAAACCGCCCACGGTGAAGATTCTCGCTCCCGGCGGTGACAGGCAGGTTTCGCCTTTGGAGGAAGTGGCCTTTGCCGCCGAAGTGGAGGACGACTTCGGACTGCGGCGAGCGGGCTTCGCCTACAACCTGGACGGGGGCGAGGTGCGGGAGGTGGAGCTGACGGCCGAGGGGGGGGGCGCCGAGCCGATGGGCCTCAAGACTGAGGTCGTCCACGCCTTGGCCCTAGAAGGCATGGAGGTGGTTCCCGGGCAACTCGTGAGTTGGTACTTCTGGGCGGAGGACTCTGGTCCGGACGGCAAGCCGCGCCGAACCTACGGAGACATGTTTTTCGCCGAAGTCCGACCTTTCGAGGAAATCTTCCGCAAGGGCCCCGAGGGCGGCGAGCAACAGCAACAACAGCAGGGCAAGAAGCCTGGTGAGGAGGTGGAGAAGCTTATCAAGTTGCAGAAGCAAATCATCAACGCCACGTGGAAAATGCGACGCCGCTCTTTGAACTTGGACAAGGACGTGCCCGTCCTGCTGGAGAGCCAATACAAGGCCATGGAGCAGGTCTCGGAGCTTTTGGACATAGTTGAAACTGAGAAGGGCGAGAAGTTTATCCAACAAGCTTCGGACCAAATGGAGAAGGCGGTGTACTACTTGTCGCGGGCGTCTTTGGAGGCTTCTGAACTTGTTCCCGCCCTGTCCGCGGAGCAAGGAGCCTACCAAGCCTTGCTCAACCTGTTGGCCCACGAGTTTCAGGTTTCGCGCAGCAAGAGTTCTTCTTCGCAGGCGGCCCAATCGAGCCGAAACCAACGTTCGCAAAGCCAATTGGACCAACTTGACCTGAGCAAGGAGGAGGACCGCTACGAGACCGAGAGCCAAGCCCGCCGCCTTCAGGAACCCGAGCAGCGCGAACAGCTGCAGGAACTCAACCGGTTGCGCGAATTGGCCCAACGGCAACAGGACTTGAACGAGCGTCTCAAGGAAGCCGAATACGCTCTGCGAGCTTCCGAGACGCCCGAGAAACGTGCGGAAATCGAGCGGCAACTCAAGC
>CAXGVD010000319.1:0-4065 GCA_964012695.1 uncultured Opitutia bacterium | reverse complement strand
TGTTAGAGTCTTTATTCGTTCGAACCAATTAAACCCATCCAACCTAGGGAGTATACGACCATGAAGAAAATCATCGCTTTCGCAATGGCTCTCGCCGTCGGCGTAGCCTTCACCTTTGCGGCCAAGAAGGCCCCCGAGCTCAAGCCCGTGAATGAAAATTGCCCGTTTTCCGGTAAGGCCGTGAATGGCTCTGAGTTCGTCGATGTCGGAGTGTGTTGTGGCAATTGCGCCAAGAAGGCCGCGGGAGACATCAAGGGAACGCTCGCCAAGGCAAAGGGTAACTTTGCCAAGTGCCCCTTCTCCGGCAAGCCCGGCAAGAAGAAGGTGCGCGTCGCTTTCTGTTGCGGCAACTGCAAGAAGAAGGCCTCTTCCTGAGGAAGAAACCTTCTCTTAGAAGATTTCTTTTCATTGAGAAGATTTTTTGTAAAGGAGGCTCTCCGTTCAAACGGGGAGCCTCTTTTTTTGGAGCGAGGAGCGGTGAGCGCACCGCCTGAAACCAACATCGTCGAGTACCGAAATTCGTCTAATTAGAAATGCCCAAGAGAACGGACATCGAGAGCGTCCTCATAATCGGTTCCGGTCCGATCATCATCGGCCAAGCCTGCGAGTTCGACTACAGCGGGGCCCAAGCCTGCAAGGCCCTTCGGGAGGAAGGTTACCGCATCGCTTTGGTCAACAGCAACCCCGCCACCATCATGACGGACCCGGAGTTCGCCGACGCCACCTACGTCGAGCCCCTCACTGTCGAGGCGGTCGAGAAAATCATCGAGAAGGAGAAGCCCGACGCCCTCCTGCCCACCCTTGGCGGACAAACGGGCCTGAACCTTTCGCTGGACCTCTTTCGGGCGGGCATCCTGGAGAAGCATGGCGTGGAGATGATCGGGGCCAAGCCCGCCGCCATCGAGAAGGGCGAGGACCGCGATCTCTTTAAGAAGGCCATGCTGGAGATCGGACTGGACGTGGCCCGCTCCGTGGTGGCCCACAGTCTGGAGGAAGCACTCGCGGGGCTGGACCAAGTGGGAGATTTCCCCTACATAATTCGCCCCGCCTTCACCTTGGGCGGCACGGGCGGCGGCATCGCCTACAACGGCGAGGAGTTCGAGGCCATTGTTCGCAAGGGTATCGACGCTTCCCCCGCCAACCAAGTCCTCATCGAGGAGTGCCTCATCGGTTGGAAAGAGTACGAGATGGAGGTCATGCGGGACTACAAGGACCAGTGCGTGGTGATTTGCTCCATCGAGAATTTCGATCCCATGGGCGTGCACACGGGCGATTCCATCACCGTTGCGCCCGCTATGACCCTTTCCGACAAGGAGTACCAGCTCATGCGGGACGCTTCATTCGCCTGCATCCGGGAAATCGGGGTGGAGACGGGCGGAAGCAACATCCAGTTCGCCACCTGTCCCCAAACGGGGCGCATGGTGGTGATCGAGATGAACCCCCGGGTCTCCCGCAGTTCTGCCCTCGCCTCCAAGGCCACAGGCTTTCCCATCGCCAAGATTGCCGCCAAGTTGGCCGTGGGCTATTCGCTCGACGAGCTTCGCAACGACGTCACTCGCGAAACCCCTGCCTGTTTCGAGCCCTCTATCGACTATGTCGTCACCAAGACCCCGCGCTTCACCTTCGAGAAATTCCCCGATACCGATTCCACTCTCACCTCCGCCATGAAGTCCGTGGGGGAAGCAATGGCCATAGGGCGTACCTTCAAGGAATCCTTCCAGAAGGCCATGCGCTCACTCGAAATCGGCCTCAAGGGCTTCGAGTCCGGCAAGCTGGCCGACGAGGACTTGGACGCCGCCGCCATCCGGGCGGGCGTCACCCGTCCCTCCGCCGAGCGCCCCCTCTACCTCCACAAGGCCTTTTCAGCCGGAATGACCGCCGAGGAAGTGGCCAACCACTCCGGTATGGACCCGTGGTTCACCACCCAACTCAAGGAAGTTCACGAGATGGAGGTGGCCTTACGGGAAACCTCCCTCGACGCCATCGACGACAAGCTTCTCCGTCGAGCCAAGGAATACGGGTTTTCCGACCGCCAACTGGCTGACTTCTGGAAGGTGGAGCCGAACCAAGTGCGCGAGCGCCGCATCGCCGCCGGGGCCGAGACTACCTACCGCCTCGTCGATACTTGCGCCGCCGAGTTCGAGGCCTACACTCCCTATTTCTACTCGTCCTATGGTGACGAAAACGAAATCACCCGCTCCGAACGGAAGAAAGTCATGATTCTTGGCGGCGGTCCCAACCGCATAGGTCAAGGCATCGAGTTCGACTACTGCTGCGTTCACGCCTCCTTCGCCCTCCGAGAAGCCGGCTACGAGACCGTCATGGTCAACTCCAATCCCGAAACCGTTTCCACCGACTACGATGTCTCCGACCGCCTATACTTCGAGCCCCTCACCCTCGAAGACGTCCTAGAAATCTATCGGCAGGAAAACTGCGACGGGGCCATCGTTCAGTACGGCGGCCAAACTCCGCTCAACCTCGCCGAGGGTCTCAAGGCCAACGGCGTGAATGTCATCGGCACCTCTCCCGAAAGCATTGACCTCGCCGAGGATCGCGAGAAGTTCAAGCGCATCCTCGACCAAGTCGGTCTCCGCCAACCCGTCAACGAGACCGCCTTGGAACCTGACGCCGCCCGCGAGGCCGCCGCCCGCATCGGCTACCCTGTCCTACTGCGTCCCTCCTTCGTTCTCGGCGGTCGAGGCATGTTCATCGTGTACGACGAGGACGAATTGAACGATGTCGTGCAGGAGGCCTTCGCCGTCGCGCCCGGCAAGCCCGTCCTCCTCGACAAATTTCTCGAAGACGCCATCGAGCTGGACGTGGACTGCATCTCAGATGGTGAGACTCATGTTGTCGGCGGCATGCTCCAGCACATCGAGTTCGCCGGCGTACACAGCGGAGACGCTGCCATGACCCTTCCTCCGCACGACCTCTCGGAGGAGATGATTTCCACCGTCCGTAAGGCCACACACGACCTTGCCGCCGCTCTCTCCGTAATCGGTCTCATGAATGTTCAGTACGCCATTAAGGACGGCGAACTCTACGTTTTGGAGGTTAACCCTCGGGCCTCCCGCACCGTGCCCTTCGTCAGCAAGACCATCGGCGTCCCTCTGGCCAAGCTGGGCGCCCGGGTCATGGCCGGAGCCAAGCTAAAGGAGCTTGGCTTTACCGAGGAAATCATCCCGAAGCACTTCGCCATCAAGGAGTCCGTCTTCCCGTTCAACCGCTTCCCCGGCTCTCCCATCGTCCTCACCCCCGAAATGCGCAGCACGGGAGAAGTGATGGGACAGGACGAGGACTTCGGCATCGCCTTCGCTAAGACTCAAATGGCGGCTAAGCCCGCCTTGCCGCTTGAAGGAAGCGTCTTCATCAGCGTGAAGGACGCCGACAAGGAACAGGCCCTGACCATCGCTCGAGGACTCGCGGAACTCGGCTTCACCCTCTATTCTACCGAAGGCACCGCCACATTCCTTCAAAAGAGCGGCTTGAAGGTCGAAACCGTCCTCCGGATCTCCCAGGGACGCCCTAACGTGGCCGACCTCATCAAGAACGGCAAAATCAACCTCGTCGTCAACACCCCCCTCGGCCTTATTCCCCGCCGGGACGAAAACGGCATACGCGCAGAAGCCGTTCTCGCTGGTGTTCCCGTCATCACCACCCTCGGCTCCGCCTTCGCCGCTCTCGACGGCATACGCTCCCTCCGCGAGAAGGACTTTTCCGTAAAGACCCTACAGGAATACTCGGCGGAAATTCATCACGCCCAGGGAGCTTGAGGAGCACCGCCGTGAGCCTCGTCGCCCTGCTTCACGGTCCCGACCGCCCGGGCATCGTGGCCAAAGTTTCTGGTTGGATACACCACCGAGGCGGCAACGTGCTCCATGCCGACCAACACCTCGACCGCGAGGAAAATGTCTTCTTCCAACGCCTCGAATGGGAGCCCGCTGAGCCCGCTGGCATCTCCGAGGAATCCACCGCCTTCGCTGTCATGGCCCGCGACAAGCTTGGCATGAAGGTCCGCGTGGCCAACTCTGACGAATCTGTTCCCCTTGTCCTTATGGTCTCCAA
>CAXGVD010000318.1:0-4073 GCA_964012695.1 uncultured Opitutia bacterium | reverse complement strand
TGCCGTGGTCCCCGAGCATCTCGCCGTGGTCCGACATGAAGACGACGACGGTGTTCTCCGCCTGCCCCGTTTCCTCCAAGGCGGCGAGGATGCGGCCGAACTGGTCGTCAATCAGCTCCACCATGGCGAGGTTGGCGGCGTAAACTTGGCGACGGTCTTCGTCCGTCATGGCGGCGACGTGGAACTCGCCGGGGCTGTCATGGGCCCACTCCCGGTCCTTCCTTTGAAAGGTGGTTTGCCGCTCCTCCTCATCGGGACGCGTTTTGGGCAAGGGCATGGCTGAGACGTCGTAGCGTTCGAGGTATTCGGGGGGCGGATCGAAGGGGTGGTGAGGGTCGAAGCAGTTGAAACTGAAGAACCACGGGTGACCCGCGTGAGCCCGGATGAACTCGACCGTCTTTTCCGCGCACCAAGTGGTTTGGTGGTCCTCGGCGGGCGGCCCCGCATGGACATAGGGAGTCCGCTTGCCGCCGTAGACTTCGTCCCAAGTTTTTCCCTTTTCCACCAGCCATTGGGTGTAGGCGTTTTCGGGCCAGTCCGGTTGCGGGTGGTGAGACCAGTGAAAGTCGTGGTAACCGTCGTCGGTCCGCTCCTCCACCTTCCCGTCAGAGCAGGAGGCCAAATGCAGTTTGCCCGCCAAGCCGCAACGGTATCCGGCCTCGGCGAAAAGCTTGCTCACGAGGATTTCGTCGGGGGGAATGGACTGTCCGTTTTGCCGGCAACGGGTAGTCCGGGCGTACCTGCCCGTCAGGAAGGAGGCTCGGCTCGGAGCACACACGGGGCTTTGGCAAAAGGCGTTTTCAAAGGCGACGCCCTCGCCGATGAAGGCGTCAAGGTTCGGCGTGCGTGCCAGGGGGTTGCCCAAGGCCCGGATGGTGTCGTAGCGTTGCTGGTCGGTGCAAATCCAAAGAATGTTCGGTCTTTCCCGCATGGACGGAAAGGAAACGGGAAGGACGAGCGGGAGCAAGCGTCGTTTGGGAGGCACGGGCGAAAGCCACTCAGAACCGACTCGGGGAATAAGGCTCCGCCGCCAAGTGCGGCTCGGCACCGTCGATGAGTTCCGCCACCAATTTGCCCGTGGCGGGGGCCATGCTGAGGCCCAGCATATTGTGCCCCGTAGCGAGGATGATGTTCGGGCGTCCAGGGCAGGGGCCGATGATGGGGACGCTGTCCCAAGTCATGGGGCGCCAGCCGAACCAAGTGGTCTCCACGGGTTCGCAGTAGGGCTCGCGGAGGTAGTCCTCCACGCCTCGCTTGAGCAAAGCCAGTCTTTGGGGAGCGAGGCTTTCGTCGTAACCTGCGAACTCCATGGTTGAGCCGAGCCGGTAGCCAGACTCAAAGGGCGTGACGGCCACCCTGGTTTCGGGGAAAATCATGGGAGTCTCGGGGCAGGTTTCTGGGCGCGGCATGGTAAGCGAATAACCCTTGCCGGGCTGGATGGGAGCGCGCCAACCGAGCAGGTCGCGCAGGAGCGGCGTCCAGGCTCCCGCCGCCACCACGAGGCGATTCGCCTCCAGCGGACCGTGTTCGGTTTCTACCGTTAAAAAGTCGTCGGGGCCGGAACGAATTCCCGTCAAGGCACAGCGCTCCCGCACTTCCACCCCTCTGTCCGAGAGGTTTTTCTTCCACGACTCCATCAGGCAGTCGGCCCGCAGGTGTGTGTCCTCTTCATACCACCAGGCGCCCGCGAGTCCGGGTTTCAAGGCGGGCTCAAGAGCAAGCAAATCTTCTTCCGACAAGCGGGTGGCGGATTCCCCAAAACGTTCGCTCAGCAAGTCGTTCGTCTCCTCGTAGGACTCGAACTTTTCGCGGGAACGGTAGACGTAGAGCAAGCCCTTCTCCCGCCATTCGCAGGGGAGTTCGCCCTTGGCCATCAAGCCGCGGTAAAGCTTCATGGAAGACACAAGCAGGGGTTGTATGGCCCGGGCTCCCGCAAGCATGTCCGTCTCGTTGCACCGCAGGGTGAAGCGGAGAAACCAATAGGCCAGACGTAGGTCGAAGCGCAGTTTCACGGAAAAGGGCGAATTCGGATTCAGCATTCCGCGCAGTGTGGAGGCGACAGCACCCGGCTCAGTGAGGGGCAAGACGTGGCTGGGGCAGACGTAGCCACAGTTGTGGGCCGAACAGGCCGCCCCGAAGGTGCCCTTTTCGAGAATGACGACCTTACGGCCGGCCTCAGCCAAGTAGTGGGCGCAGGCCGCCCCTATCACGCCCCCTCCCGCCACGACTACGGGCAAATCCGCCCCCTTCATCCCCGTATGCCCGCCCGGAACGGGTCTCCTTTTTGGAAGTAAAGGGTAGTCTCGCCCGTGATGTGGGCGGAGCCCCGAATAGTTGGGACGATTTCCTCGCCTTCAACCCTCGCAACACCCTCGAATATGCTCCCTATGATGCTTTCCTGGCGCCAGGTTTCTCCCGGAGCCAGTTTGCCATCCGCCACCAGGCAGGCCAGCTTGGCACTCGTGCCCGTGCCGCAAGGCGAGCGATCGTAGGCTCCGCCGGGACAAAGGACGAAATTGCGGGAATCGGCTTCGGGGTTGTCGGTGGGGGCGAAAAGTTCCACATGGTCGATGACACCGCCGTCGGCTCCCGTCACGCCCTCACGTTCTAGGGCGGCCCGGATGTTGAGGGAGAAGGAGGTCAAGGTGTCGGCGTCTTCTGGTCTCAGGATTTTTCCGTGCTCCTCCACGAGAAAGAACCAGTTGCCGCCCCAAGCGACGTCACCCGTCACGGGGCCGTGTCCCTCCACGTCCACGGTAACGGCCTTAGCGTGGCGCCAGCTCGGCACGTTTTCCAAGCTGGTCACGCCGTTGCCGTGATACTCGAAACCCACCACGCCCACGGCGGTGTCCAAACGATGCCTGCCCGGAGCCAAACGTCCAAGCCAAGCCAAGGTAGCAGCCAAGCCAATGGTCCCGTGCCCGCACATGTTAAGGACACCCACGTTATTGAAGAACACCACGCCGGCAGCGCAATCAGGCTCACTTGGCTCCTCCAGCGTTCCGCCCACCCATACGTCCGAGCCACGAGGCTCCAGGACAACGGCGGAGCGGAAGTCGTCGTACTCCTTGCTCAGACGCTCCCGCCTCTCCGCCATGGAGCTTTCGCCGAGGTCCGGAGCGCCAGCCACCACAATGCGGGTGGGCTCACCGCCCGTGTGAGAATCCACCACCCGAACGGAACGCGGCCAACTTTCTGGCCTGTCGAAGTCTTTACTCATTCTTTGCCTTCCGGGTGAAATGGGGTTGAAACAACAGCGTCTTCTGGAAAAATCCAGCCCCTTTTTCAAAACTTCAACTTATCCGTCATGCGCCAACCAGTGCCTTCCTCCCTTCTTCTTGCTTACGTCTCCCTCCTCTTATCCGCCTGCGCCCTTTCCGCCGCCGAGTGGAACCAGTACCACGGAGCCAACTCCGACAACAAAGCCAGCGAGCCCCTCGCCTCCGCCGCGTGGCTAAGCAAGGCCGCTTCTCAAGCCTGGAAGGTGAAGACTCCTCTCGGTTTCAGTTCTTTCTCCGTGTCGGGCGGCAAAGCCTTCACCTTGGTGGGACGAACGGACGAAGACGGCCTGCAACGTGAAGTCTGTATCGCCCTCGACGCCAAGTCCGGAAAGGAACTCTGGTCCGCGGAACTAGATAGGCTCGACTACGGGCACGACGGCGGCAATTCCGGCGCCTCCGACAACAAGGGCGGCGACGGCCCCCGCTCCACCCCTTCCGCCGCCGACGGCAAAGTCTGGGCCTACGACGCAGACATGAACCTCCACTGCTTCAACGCCGCCAACGGCAAGATCCTCTGGAAGGTCAGCGTGCTCAAGGCCCACGCGGGTCGCGCCATCAAGTGGAAGAACGCCTCCGCCCCTTTGTTGGAAGGCAACAAGATCATCGTTTACGGAGGCGGAGCCGGTCAATCCTTCCTCGCCTTCAACAAGGACACGGGCGCCCTACTCTGGAAAAGCGGAGACGAAACCTCCACCCACGCCACCCCCATCGCCGCCACCATTCACGGAGTCCGCCAAGTCATCTTCTTCTGCACCTCTGGACTCGTCTCGGTGGATGCCGGCTCGGGCAAGG
>CAXGVD010000317.1:0-4083 GCA_964012695.1 uncultured Opitutia bacterium | reverse complement strand
CCGACGCCTTCGCCTTGCCCGCACCTGCAGCTCCCGCAGCACCTGCTGCTCCCGCAGCTACCGCCCTCACCGTCGCACCCCCCGCCACAACCGGCTCCGACGAAGTGGAGCCCGTAGTACTAGGACGCGATCGCTGGAACGAAGGCGCTCCACCAGCACCTCCCTCCGCCCCTCCCTCGCCTACTACTGGAGCCATTCAGGAACTCCCCCCCATCGAAACCCAACAACCCAAACCGGACCAAGAACTCCTGCCGCTCAAGCCCCCCACCATTCCTCCCGCCGTTCACTTACACCGTAACTTCGAAGGCAAACTCATCCTCAAGACCCGCACCTTAGGCTATGAAAAGGACTTCCCCTACCAACTGCTCAATTCGAACGGCAAGCGGCTCGCCTTCGTGGACGTCGACGGCGTACGAGCAGTGGACCCCCTCGCCTTCCGCGACCACCGCGTAACCATCCTCGGCAAACTGGAACCCATCGAGGAAGGCTCCAAGAACCTCATCATTCGGGCCCGCCTCATCCGGCAACGCGACTAAACCTCCACCGCATTCCGCACCGCCGTTTCAAGGAACCCTGACAGGGTCCGCCGTTCACGCTTCGAGACGGTAAAATAGGAGTGCATGCGAACTTAACTTACGCACCCACTCGCACGCGCCTCATGGAACTCATCGACGGCAACGAAACTGCCCGACAAATCATCGACGAACTGACCAAGGAAGTCGCCACCCTCGAAGGACCTCCCCCCTGCGTCGCCTTTGTCCGCGTCGGGGAAGACCCCGCATCCGTCTCCTACGTAAACAAGAAGCGGAAAACCGCCGCCAAGATCGGCATCGAGAGCCGCCTCCAAGTCTATCCCGATGCCATTGGCCAGGAAGCACTCCTCGCCGAAATCGACGCCCTGAACGCCACCCCTGAGGTCCACGGCATCCTCGTGCAGGCTCCCCTCCCCCGCCACTTAAACGAGACGGAGGTCTTCAACCACGTGGCACCCGACAAGGACGTGGACGGCTTCAACGCCACCAATGTGGGCCGCATGTGCCAAGAGGACGACGGCGCCTTCACAGCCTGCACGCCCGCCGGCATCCTTGAACTCTTGAAGCGCTCCGGAGCGAAGACCGAGGGCAAGCGGGCCGTGGTCCTAGGACGGAGTCTCATAGTCGGCAAGCCCGCCGGCCTCCTCCTCCTGCGCAAGGGTGTCCCCGGCAACGCCACCGTAACCTTTTGCCACTCCCGCACCCCCGACCTCCCCGCCGTCACCCGGGAGGCGGACGTCCTAATCGCCGCCATCGGCAGGCCCGAGTTCGTCACCGCCGACATGGTCAAGCCCGGCGCAGTAGTCATAGACGTCGGCATCAACCGCGTGGAGGACTCCACTAAAAAGAACGGCTACCGCCTCGTCGGGGACGTGGCCTTCGACGATGTAGCCCCCCTCGCATCCAAAATCACCCCCGTTCCCGGCGGCGTGGGTCCCATGACCGTTGCCATGCTCATGCGCAACACCGTGAAGGCCCGTAAGCTGGCCGATGTCCGCCCCAAATAGGTTGCCCCACTTTCAAGCGCGCCAGCCGCCTGAAGAAAACCCCGTGCCCGGCTAGAACCATGACTCTCTCTTCTCACCTCGATTCCGACCCCGTGTCCGCTCCGCCCGAGACATCCTTCGCTCCCCCCCCTTGGTTTCGCCGTATCGTAGCCTACGGCATGGACTTCCTGTTGCTCGGCGTCCTCATCCAGTTGCTAGGAATCTTCCTGCCCAAGCTGTACGGCCCCGAAATAGAGAAAGAGTTTCAGGAACTCTTCCTCGCCATCTCCCACATTCCCCCTGAGGAGCAATTCGACTCCGAAAAAATGGCGAACTTCCTGAAGGAACGCAATCTCTCCAACGACACCTACTCCTTGCTCGGCCTCATCGTCGTCTGCGCCTTCGCCCTCCCTTGCCTCTACTTCTTTCTCGGCGAATGCTTCTTCCGCGGCACTTCATTGGGCAAGGCGACCTTCGGTCTAAGGGCCATCACCATGCAGGAAACCTCTTCTCCGTCCTTCCTCGCCGCCTTGTCGCGCTCCATTCTCAAAGGTCTGGCCACCCTCACCCTGCTCTCTCCACTCCTTCCCATTGGTCTCGCGTACTCGGTCATTCCCTTCTTCAATCGAGAACGCCGAGCCCTCCACGATCTCCTCTCCCGCACACTCACCGTCCAAACCCTCTCCAATTCCGCCGAACCCGCCGCAACCACCTGAACCGGACCCCTAACCCTCGCCATGAAACCTTCTCTCGCCTTCGTCGGAGCCGGCAAGATGGTCACCGCCATCGTTCGCGGTCTCCTCTCCAAAAATATCTTCTCCCCCGAGGAGATGACCTGCGTCTCCGCCCCCGACGGAACCTCCGAAAAGCTCGCCGCCGACACCGGAATCTGCCGAGCCGAAACCCTGGAAGAACTCCTCGCAGCCCGGCCCGACCGCATCCTGCTCGGCTGCAAACCGCATCAACTCGACAGTCTGGACCCAACCGCCATCGCCCATACCGAAGGCGCCCTCGTCCTCTCCATCATGGCCGGCAAAACCCTCGCCGGTCTAGGTGAAAAGTTTCCCGCCGCCCGCAACCTAGTCCGCTCCATGCCCAACACCCCCGGTCAAATCGGCGCGGGCGTCACGGGCTACCTCTTCGCCCAAGAACCCACTGCCAAAGACCAAACCGACGTGGAACGCATTCTCTCCGCCCTGGGCCTTGCCCTCCGCGTCACCGAGGAGGGCCACGTCGACTGCGTCACCGCCATCAGCGGCAGCGGACCCGCATACCTATTCGAGTTCGCCTGTGCACTCGAGGAAGCCGGCGCCTCCATCGGACTGGACAAGGATCTCGCCCGAAACCTCGCCATAGAAACCATTCTCGGCGCGGGTCGCCTCATGGCCCACAGCGAAGAACACCCCGAAACCCTCCGCAACAACGTCACTTCACCCAACGGCACGACTCAAGCCGCCCTCGAAACCTTCGCCGCAGGCAACTTCCGAGACCTCGTCCAAAAAGCCGTCACCGCCGCCCACGACCGCTCCGTAGAACTGGCCCAAGCCTGACAAACCCCATGCACGATCTCTCCCAAGGCACCATACTCGTCACTGGCGGGGCCGGTTTCATCGGCAGCGCCTTGGCTTGGGCCCTCAACAACCGCAACCTCGACAACATCTGGCTGGCCGACTTCCTCGAAAGCAACCCGAACAAGAGCCGTAACCTCGACGCCCTCGACCACCAACGCTTCCTCGACGCCGCCGAACTGCGCCAACTAGTCCGAGACGACTCCTCCGACCTCGCCGAGGTCCGGACCATCTTCCACCTTGGAGCCTGCTCCAGCACAACCGAGACGGACGAGGCCTACCTCCACGACAACAACTTCCTCTACACCAAGGAACTGGCCGAATGGGCCCTCGCCCGCGACGCCCGTTTCGTCTACGCCTCCTCCGCCGCCACCTACGGGGACGGTTCCGCCGGCATGGACGACCAAACGAAGGACCTTGAGCGCTACCGCCCCCTCAACCTCTACGGCGAGTCCAAGCACAAGTTCGACCTTCAGGCCCGAGACGCCGGTCTGCTCCCCCACATCGTCGGCCTAAAGTACTTCAACGTCTACGGTCCTAACGAGGAACACAAGGGAGACATGCGTTCCGTCGTCTCCAAGTCCTTCGCCCAAATTCAAGACGCAGGCGGCATGAATCTCTTCCGGAGCCATCACCCAGACTACGAGGATGGCAAACAACTGCGGGACTTTCTTTACGTCAAGGACGCCGTCCGCATGACCCTCTACCTCGCCGAAAACGATGAAGCCAACGGCCTCTTCAACCTCGGTTGCGGCCAAGCCCGCTCCTGGCTGGACCTCGCTAACGCCATCTTCGCCGCTCTCGGAAAGGACGCCAACGTCACCTTCATTGACATGCCCGAGACCATCCGCGACAAGTACCAGTACTTCACCCAAGCCGACGTATCCAAAATCCGAGCTGCCGGCTACAAGGACGCCTTCTTCAGCCTGGAGGAAGCCGTCGCCGACTACGTGAGGAACTACCTCCTTCCGGACAAACGCCTCGGCGAGTAGGAAC
>CAXGVD010000316.1:0-4083 GCA_964012695.1 uncultured Opitutia bacterium | reverse complement strand
CTGCAAGTCGGCTCCCACTGGAGCATGGAGCAAGAACGGTAAGGTCCTTTTCGTACGAGGTGGGCGACTTGCCCTCGACATCGGTTGGGTCGGAGTCGTCAACTCGCGAACGCGAGTTGACGGTGGCAAGTGGCGCCATGTCGCCATAACTCACAAGGGCGACGGCAACATTCGCCTCTATGTCGACGGGAAACGCGACGGTTCGGGCAGGTTGACCTCACGCGATGAACCCGGGCACGTAGTCCGCCTCGGCTATTGCGCGACCGATTTCTGTCCTCCATTCCAAGGCGATCTCGACGAAACCCAAGTCTACTCACGTGTCCTGTCCGACAAGGAGATCGCCGTTCTGGCCTCGGGAAAGGAAGTCAAGGGCGCCACCGCCCGCTGGAGTCTCGACAAGCCCAAGGAAGGGGTCGTCCCCAACCTCGTCGGTCCAAACTATGCGGGCACGGTTGTAGGCAAACCAACCACCATCGAGGGCAAATTCGGCCAAGCCCTCCGGTTCAACGGTTCCTCCCGCGTCGAGATCGGTGGGAAGGCCACGGAGGAAACAACCAAGAAAAATCCTCCCGAGAAACCTCAAAAGCAACCCGAGGGTCCCGTCCTGGCAGCGACCGCTCTAGGCGACACAGAGGGTCTCTCTTGGGAAACCTCAAATGGTCACCTCCGCCTGCGAATTCCACCTTTCGAAAAGCCGCGAAACCTAAAGGTGCTGCTATGGCGTGGAGATGCTTCCGAAGTTGCCGGACTTGGAAAGGCAGCTGATTCCGCTGAGGTCGAGGATCTCTTGTCCATGACAAAAGGCTCCGCCGCCCGCTGGGCCCACGACGTGGAATCGGAAGCAAAAATCTCCAACAAGGATGCCCCCTATGTTGTCGATGAAATTACAATTCCATCCATCACTCCGTGGAACTCTTGGATGCGACTGTCGGGTTTCGACTTCTTCAAGGACGGCAAACGTGCTGCCGTCTCCACTTGGCACGGGGACGTATGGATCGTCTCAGGAGTCGGAGATGACCTTGGCAAGGGAAAGCTCAAGTGGAGGC
This sequence comes from uncultured Opitutia bacterium, assembly GCA_964012695.1. Lineage (GTDB taxonomy): Bacteria > Verrucomicrobiota > Verrucomicrobiia > Opitutales > Seribacteraceae > CAXGVD01. Next base: position 3,037 of record CAXGVD010000316.1, on the reverse strand, counting down.
GAATCGCAACGGGACTCTTCCAACCTCTTGGTGTACGCGTGATCGATGAGGTCGTGCATCTTGCTTGTCGCGACCAACTCGTCGTCCTCCGAGACCTGAACGGCGACGGCGAAACTGACTATTACGAATGCCTAAACAACGACCACCAAGTCACCGAACACTTCCACGAGTTCGCTATGGGCCTACAGACGGACGACAACGGCAACTTTTACTACGCCAAGTCCGCTCGCCATGCCAAGACCCCGCTCGTCCCCCATCACGGCACCCTAATCAAGGTAACGAAGGATGGCGAAAAAACTGAGATTCTCGCTAATGGTTTTCGAGCCGCCAACGGTGTATGCCTCAATCCAGACGGCTCCTTCTTTGTCACCGACCAAGAAGGCCACTGGACCCCGAAAAACCGCGTCAACTGGGTAACCAAAGGTGGTTTCTACGGAAACATGATGGGCTACACGGACGTCAAGGACTCAAGCGATTCCGCCATGCAGCAACCACTCGCTTGGCTCACCAACTCCTTTAATCGATCACCTGGCGAGCTCGTCTGGGCCAAGAGCAAGAAATGGGGTCCGCTAGAAGGCTCGCTCCTCGACATATCCTACGGCATGGGACGCGTCTTCGTAGTGCTAAACGAAAAGGTAAACAACCAGTTGCAGGGCGGCGAATACGCCCTACCCATACCGGATTTCCCCACTGGCGTTATGCGCGGACGCTTCCACAACAACGACGGCCAGCTCTACGTCTGCGGCATGTTCGCATGGGCGGGCAACAAAAGAGGGAACGGCGGCTTCTACCGAATCCGCTACACTGGAAACCCCACTTGTCTTCCGGTTGAGTTAAAGGCCTCAGAGGGAACCCTTCGCCTGCGCTTTTCAGAACCCGTCGACCCGGAAACCGCAAGCAAGCTCACCTCTTACAAGATCAAGACTTGGGACCTCAAACGCACAAGGGGATACGGTTCCCGTCACTATAATGAAAAACCACTGAAAATCGAATCCGTGAACCTAACCGAAAACGGTAGACTTATAGAACTCAAGACACCCGATCTACAACCAACTTGGTGCATGGAGATTCTGTATAACCTCAAAACCGCAAACGGCGTCTCCATCAGTAACCGCATCCACAACACCATACACAACTTGGGGAAGAACTGAGCTGAATAATTGGTTTGCTTGAGGGATTCGTCTTTAAGAACAGTTCCGCTTTACCAAAGAAGACGGCAATCTTAGCTAAGCGAACAAGAGTTCGTTCAAGTTGTCAGTCTAATTTAAATGTATGTTTGCACTTCGGATAGTGGGTACAACCCCAAAAACTCAGACCTGCATGGGCTCCCCTTTTACTCTCGCGAGCGACCATCTTGACATCACATTGTGGGCAAGTGGGAGTAATAAAGTCTCCCTGCGTAGCAAGTTTGAGCAACCACTCGGTTTGTTGGGGTTGCAACTTGTTGATCTCGTTTAGGAAGTCCAAGCCTCCCATTAAAGTCATGTTTTTTCCCTGAGCAAAGATCTTTGCCTCCTCAGTGAAACCGGAGGTGGTCGCGAAGATGCCCCAACCGATTTCATCTGCGGTCATAACGCCCAGCAGTTCTCTCACTGGCTTCACGCCGACGTTCTTAGACCAAGACTTGCATTGAACGATGATCGCAGGAGTTGGATTACCTTGCTTGAAAAGGACGACATCCACCCCGCCGTCTGCACCTGTTCTAGTCGTCTTTGCAGTATAACCGAAAAGCCTATAGTAGCCCGCGACAAACTCTTCAAAACGCTTCCATTCCAAGACCTGAATCAGAGGTAGGGAAAACTTGGAAGTGTCCACAGGTTTCTCTTTTATCAAATGCTTGTCTCGACCGCGTGAATCCCTTGAAAGACGACGGTTTCTAGAGTTTTTTGAGGAGCGAGGAGGTTTCTTTTCCTTCGTTTTGTTGGAACTCTTGAAAAGTAGATAAACTCTTACTATGAACGCGAAAACTATAATTCCACCGACGACTGGAAAGTAGTTCGTTATACGATCGAGGTCGTAATTCAGGGCAATTAATTCAGTGATCATTGATCTACCGTCCCTTCATCGCCTCGAATCTATGAGACTGGGGCGATAGGTCAAGTTTACGACTGGTATTCCTTCCCCGGCCAAGCATTCCACCATGCGGTGAACTGGTTTAGACTGTCCTCGGCGAAGCCTCTTTGGGCGGGGGAGAGTTGGTCGGTTTCGTTGAAGTGACGTTCGTATGCAGAATCGCCTCGAAGCGTGAGCATATACTTGTAGTGGAGGACGAGGTCGGGACCTTCGTCAAAGGTGGAGAGGACGAGCAGGGCTTGCTCCAACTCCCTAGCTAGGCTGCGTGCCTGCGGATCACCTTCGGTTGCCGCCCTGCAAAGTTGGGCGTAGTGAAGGATTTCGTCCGGCAAGACGTTGCCAATGCCCGTAATGGCGCCAACGGCTCCGCAGTTTACGTATCCATGGAAGACTTGGGTGTCCACACCCACGAGGAGAGCGAGATCTGGGTTGCCGCTGGTAATATGTTCGGCGGCGTAGCTGAGTGAGTCCGAGCCACCAAACTCCTTGAAGCCTATGAGATGAGGAAACTCGGCGTGGAGATCAAAAAACAACTCGGCTCGGGTCTCAAAGCCGTAGTAAGGGCTATTGTATATTATGGATGGAAGTCCGTCCCCGGCAGCAAGAATTCCAGCGAAATGGTGCCGTTGGGCGGCGGAAGAAGTTCCGCGGGAAAGAACACGAGGTATAACCATTAGTCCGGCCGCTCCAACCTTCTTGGCATGGGCGGCATGGGCGGCGGCCAATTTCGGGTTTTGGGCTCCCGTGCCAACCACTACCGGAACGCCTGCCTCCACTAGCCGAGCCACGCCGGCTTGGCGTTGGGCATCGGTGAGAAGAGGCCAGTCCCCCATGGAACCACAATAGACCACAGCGCTCATACCTCGTCCCATGAGGTCTTTTGCCTTGGCCACAAGGGCGTCGTGATCAGGTTCGCCCGATGCATCGCAGGGCGTCATAAGGGCGGGAATCACCCCGCGATAAA
>CAXGVD010000315.1:0-4086 GCA_964012695.1 uncultured Opitutia bacterium | reverse complement strand
GACTACGACTAGGGCGAGGGCGACGCAGGCCGCGGCACCGAGCACCTTGTCGGGCAAAAAGAAGGAAGCGGTTGTGGACGCTAGATTCTCTTTAGGTTCGCGCCGCGCAAAGCGGCCGCCTTCGCCTTCCGCAAGATTCCTTCCCTGTCGGAACAAGCCGTAGGCGATGACGGGAACGAGCAGGCCAAGCCAGAAGCGCGGGACGTTCGCCTCGATCATGCTTCCTCGGGACCAAGCTTCGGCATACAGGGCCCAACCCACGAACAAGACCCCCAGGCAGGTGAAACGGAAGGAAGGCAAGCGCCAAAGGACAAAGTCCTTGCCCCGGTCGGCGGTGAGGAATTCGAGGAGAAGAAGGCCCAACCTGTACCCAAGGAAGGCCAGGCAAGTGGCGCAGGTTACGGCTTGGGCGGAACCGTAAAAAAACCGGTTTAGGTAGAGGGAGACGGCAGCGGCGGCCAAGTAACCGAGCGATTCCTTGCGAGAGGCCGCGAGCAGGAAGAATAAGGCGAAGGCCGGCGCCGTGATGGAAAGCATGTCCGTATCGTAATAGCCAGCCAAGGTCCGGTTGAAGTAGCTGTGGGCAACTCCCGCAAGACACGCGGCAAAAAAGCCCCAGAGGGCGGACCCGTAGAGGCGACCGATCAGGACAAGCGGAATGCACACCAAACCCGCCACCACCACGGGCCCCCAGAGAAGGATTCGCCCAACGGAGAGGTCGGGAAAGATTTTCAAGAGCAGGTAGGGAAGGTAGGTGACGGCGCCATTGTATATGGCGGAGGGTACGAAGTCGTTATCTTGGTGCATGCCCAAGTGGGCTTTCTGAAGGATGGAGCCGAAGTAGAAGGAGTCGTGCGTGTTCGGCAGGGCCACCCCGTCCATCACCATGTTGGGGCGCAGGAATTGGGTTTCGCCGTCTTCGTCGAGGTAGGTGGCTTGGGCGAAGTCAATCCAGTCCAGTCTCACGATGAAGCTGAGGGCGTAGGCAGCCAGCATCAGCAAAAGAACGACGGACCAGTGGGAGCGGTCCTTTGGCAACTCCACGAACCCGGAAAAGAAGGCCCGTTTCCGCACCATTTCGGCAAGTGAGAAGGAGTCGGCGGCTTCGAGCCGGTATTCCTCGGGAATGGAGAGAGGCTCGGCGGAAGAGCTTTCGTCCGCAGATTCGGCCTCGGGGTTGTCGTCTTCCTTCATGCAATCGGACCCTCGTCAATCGGAGCGCGAAAACGCCAGAGGGGCCTATTCAAGGGTTCAACGGAATTTCAGCTGGAGCCGGGAGAGGCTCTTGCCCAAGTCGGCGAGAAGGCCGGTGGTCTTCGGAGCGTTGAAGGAGGAGCCCAAGCGGGTGTGAGAATCCCTCCGGATTCGTGAACCAAGGTTCTGAACGTGGAAGGCATAGTCGTTGTTCACCATCACGCCGAGCACATCTCCGCTCTTGGTGAAGACGAGGTCGGTCTTGCCGGGGTTGAACTTCCCCGTGAAGAAGGTGAATTTATTGTGCCGAACGCGAATATAGCGACCGTCGTTGCCATCGCGGGTGAATTCCGTCTGGCAGAAATTGCGCTTATCGGTGTCCACTACCAAGGCCTCGGCGAACATGTGCGGGTTCTTTGGCGTGCTGAACAGTTGCAGACCGTACTTTTCGCGCAGGCTCTCGGGCTTCTCGTAAATTGGAAAGATGAGGATACGCGGGTCATCCATGAAGGCGACCTGTCCCACCGGAATCGGCTTGTCGATGCCCTTGCCCGTGATGGTTCCGGTGACGCTAGTCAGCTTCCGAGGGGCCGGTTCAAGGCGGAAGGGACTGTTGCGGACATGCACGAGGGAATAGACGAAGGAGCCATCCTGCAGGATGATCGTGTCGGTCTCGAAGACGTCGTCCTTTTCCTTGCCAAGAAAGCCGCCCTTGTGCCGGTAGGTCATGGTGAGCTTTACACGGTTTTTCTCATAGTTAGTATAAATCTCGTTGATTGACTTAGCCTGCCGTTCAGTGATTTGGTCGAGAGTTTGCCGTTGCTCGGCGGCTGTCTCGGCCACGGTTTGGTCGATATCAGCAACGCGCTCGGTGACATTTTGGACCTTGTCGCCGACGCCCGCGACTTCCTCGCTAACGTTCGTCACGGTGACGCGCACGTCCTGCACTTCCTCCCGCACTCCCGCTACAGTGTCCTTGACCCCGGAAACCTCTTCGGTGACGGAGTTTATCTTCTCCCCTACCCCGGCGAGTCCTTCGCCCACGGTCTTCAGGTTGGTGCCCACCTCGCTCAGGCCGGTGTTAAGGGAGTCCAGCCGGGTGGCCGTCTTGTCGGTAGCTTGGGCGAGGGTGTCAATGCGTTCCGCCGCGGTGCGGGCGAGGTTATCGGTGGTCTTGGCGAGGGCGTCCGCCCGTTCGCGCTCGTTCTCCAGAGCGTTCTCGGCCTTGGCGATGGCTTCCGCCCTGGCTCTCGCTTGTTCTTCGGCCTTGGCCAGCTCCACACGGGCGGCGGCGGCTTCGCTTTCTGTCTTGGCTTTCTGGGCGGCCAGTTCATCCGCCTTCTTCTTGGCGTCGCCGAGGTTTTGGGCGAGTAGTTCCACTTCGCGCTTGGCAGCTGCGTTTTGGGCTTGGAGCTCCTCGCGGCGTCTCTCGATTTCGGCCTTTTCGCGTTCCAGTTTGTCCGCCGCTTGGGCGGCGGCCGCGATGGCGTCCTCGTTTTCAGAGATGACGTCGTCCTTTTGAGCGATGAGGTCTTCCTTCTCCTGTAGCTCCAGTTGGCGGGCGGCGATTTCCTCCTCCAAGCGACGTTTCTGCGCTTCGAGGTCGTCCTTGTCGCTGTTCAGGTTAGCTTCGAGGGTTTCGTTGGTGGCTTCGAGCTCGGCCACCACGTCGTCATAGTTCTCGCCGTCAGAGATGCGTTCGACGATTTCCTTGGAAACGATTTTTTGCGCGTCTTGGGCAAATACCGCGTCGGGCGGGACATCGAACCGAGCGAGCGCTAATATGCTCAACAACAAAAAGTCACAGACGACGAGCAACAGGCTACGATTCATGCCTTCTATCCTCCGCTTGCATAACCAGCAGGTGGTTTCGGTATGGCCTGACGCAGAAAATCTTCAACGCGGCCACGAACAAAATGCCGAAGAGCGTGGAGGTGTAAGCTCCGATGAGGGCGTCCTGCTTGACGTCCAGGACCAGAAGGAGAATGAGAGAGAGTACTGTGCCTCCGAGGCCCACATAGAGACCGAGGTCAAAGAGGTTGTCCTCGTTGTCCAAAAGTTCCAACTTCAAGCGGGCGTGAACCTCCTCCTTTTTCACTTGGGAAATACGAAGGAGGCAAAAGACGAAGATGACTAACTGCAGCAGTAAAAATGAGCCCGCCACCACGCCAGTCACCACAGTGAGACTTTGTTCTGGCATAGTTGCGTCATTGCCGCTCATGAGAAGATTCGCAAGTGCAAAATCGAACCCCGCCACGGAAACTTGTCCTCGGGGGGTCTGGAGTAGCCCCGGCTCGAGGGACAAGGCGATCACGAGCGAGGCAGTGGCCCCCACCGTAACGCTCCGAAGGAAGCGTAGGAAGCGAGCCCCCGAGTTGCGGCGGTAGAAGGGGCGGGGCAGGAGATTGGCAAGAAAGGAGGTGACCCAGGCCCCAGCAAGCAGAAAGAAGGTCAGCTTCAGGAACATCGCGGTATCGCGATAGGCATGGCTCAAGGTGGTGAGCAAGCCTCCCCCTACAAAGGGGAATACGGGAGCGAGGGCCCGCATGGCCATGCCGGGCTCGTGAACGGGAAACTTCATGCCCAACAAGTAAGTCAGGGATTCGGAGCCGTGCTTCATCCCAGTCTCCACGTCCTGCAGGGCCGCCACCGCCGCATCCGCGTCCCCATCCTTTTCATACACTGGGTAAGATTCGACGTAGGTGCGCACGGCCGAGGGGTCCAGAGAAAGCAGAGCGGATCCGTAGATGACGGACAGTTGCTTGCGGAAAGAGTCCCGAGCCTCTTCCAACCCTTGCTTCAAGTCGTTTCGTTCGCCCGCTCGGGCCAGCACCTCGCCCTCCGGCAATTGGTTGAACTCGCGATCCAGAGCCTTGAGTTGGCCCAGCGATT
>CAXGVD010000314.1:0-4087 GCA_964012695.1 uncultured Opitutia bacterium | reverse complement strand
GGAGTGGAACCGGAAAAAGGCAAGGTTCTTTGGAAAAAACCGATCAAGGCCTTCCGAGGAATGAATATCCTGACCCCGACCATTTTCGGGAATTCCGTATTCACCAGTTCCTACGGCGGAAAGAGCCTGCTCTTCGACTTGGCCAAGGACTCCGACGGATTCTCGATCAATCAAAAATGGGAAAATAAGCAGGAGGGCTACATGTCCGGCCCGATCGTGATCGGTGACTACTGCTATATCCATCTCAGAAAGCAACGTATGACCTGCATCGACCTTTCCAACGGAGAAACCAAGTGGATCAGCAGCGAGTCCTTCGGTAAGTACCAGTCCATGGTTTCCAACGGCAAAGAGATCCTTGCGCTTGATGAGGACGGTACCCTATACCAAATCGAGGCCAACCCCGAGAAGCTCGTGATCAAGGACAAGCGAACCATTTCCGACTCCCCCACCTGGGCTCACTTAGCCATAGCGGGTAAACAGCTCTTTGTCCGGGAACTCGAGGCCATCGCCTGCTACGAGTGGTAAGAGGCGAGTGGCTCTTGCCACGGGGCTCATGAACGCCAGGCATGTTTTAATGCCCTTGCAAAAGTGCGTATGCGTACAGCTCTCCTGGAAAGGAGAAATATCTCAATCCGCCTATAACTTTAAGAGCATCATGCTTTTCTTAATCACATCGAACTTGGACAGGTTCTTTTCAGGGGGATATCACTCGACGACATTTTTCTACCTACTCCCGACAACCCCATGCCACGGAACTTGAACGGCACACGATTGGACAAGTGGCTCTGGGCCACCCGGCTCTTCAAGACGCGCTCCCAAGCCAACGAAGCCTGCAAGGGCGGCAAGGTGAAAATAGACGGAGCAAACGTAAAGCCCGCCCGCGAGGTGAAAGCCGGAGAAACCATCACCATCCGCAAAGACGGTCTAGTCAGCACCGTCAAAGTGCTCGACACACTCGACAAACGAGTAGGCGCCAAACTCGTCACCAACTACCTCGAAGACCTCACCTCCGAAGAGGTACGCTCCGCCGCCCGCGAAAGACGCCATGCCATGCCCTCAGGCAAACGCCCTTCAGGCCTCGGTCGCCCCACCAAACGCCAACGCCGAGCTCTCGAAGAATTCTTCGAAGACGCGGACACATAACGCCTAAATCGAGGCGGACATCTTACCCGTGTCCGGGCCAAGAACGAGGCGGGCAGCCTCAGTCACTTTTCAAACGGTTCAATCCCCGTCCAGCATGCGGCCCAGTCCGCCCAGGACGGAACCCTCGCCCTTCGACGAACCGCCCGCGGAGGGAGCGTTCTGCAGGATTCTGTCCGCCAGACGTGAAAACGGCAGGCTCTGAATCCATACAGTTCCGTGGCCGCGCAAGGTTGCCAGAAACAAGCCCTCGCCCCCGAAGAACATGGACTTGAGACCCACCGTCCGCTCGATGTCGTACTCGACCCCCTTGGTGAAGGCCACGACGCAACCGGTGTCCACCCGCAGAGTCTCGCCCCGCAGTTCCTTCTTGACCACTGTGCCGCCCGCGTGAGCGAAGGCCATGCCGTCCCCAATCAGCTTCTGCAGGATAAACCCCTCGCCCCCGAAGAAGCCTACTCCCAGTTTTTTCTGAAAGGCAATCGTCACCTCCGTCCCATACGCGGCGCACAGGAAGGCATCCTTCTGGCACAATACTTCCTCCCCCAACTCCGCCATGTTCAGGCACACGATTTCGCCGGGATACGGAGCCGCAAAGGCCACCCGTTGCTTGCCTGCACCTTCGTTCGTGAAGTGGGTCATGAAGAGTGACTCCCCCGTCAAGGCCCGCTTCCCCACATCCAGAACCTTCCCAAAAAAACCTTGTGCGGGCTTGGAGCCGTCGCCCATCTTCGCCTCAAAGGTCACTCCACTCTCCATATAGTTCATGGCCCCCGCCTCGGCGATGACGGTCTCGCCCGGGCCCAGCACCACCTCCACCACCTGCAAGTCGTCGCCGAATAATTCGTAGTCGATTTCGTGGCAACGCAACGGCCCTCTCGCCGAAATCTTCGGCACCTTCGCCACCACGCCCTTCTCCACTCCCGCCAATTGAGAAGGCGGCAACAAGGCGGAACTTCTCCCACTCGCCTCCAGTGGCGGCGAAGGGACTTTCAGTTCCCGCTTTGCCGATAGGGCCTCACCGCAAGTCGTCCAAGTAGAGGCGCCCACCTCCGCCACCTCGGTCGCGTCCGACACCTCGCCCTTCTCCAGCATGGTCCGCAAAGCCTCTTCATCCACGGGACCGACCGTGTCGCCCCCCTCGTCTACGTAATAATACTGCATGGCCTTAATCGTTTGAATTCGCAGTCCGTTTCAAGCGCCTTCTCAGGTGAGTCCAAGCAAAAAAACCGTCTTGCCGGAAGTGCGCTCGAAAGCCATTGTTTCTAACTGCTATGAAAACGCCTTACGTTCCATTCGTCTGCCTTGCCCTCGTCCTGCCGTTTTCAGGTTGCAGGAACGCCAGTCCCCTCTCCACCGCTCCAGCAGGAAGAACCGTCATGCTTCACTGGCTGGACAAAGACAACGATGGCTTTGTCCGCCTAGTAGGCGGCGAAGTAAACGCCTCCGAAGAATCGCCCCTCTTCTCGGGCCGAGCAATCGAGACCTTCGAGCAAAGCCCCACAAAGTCCGTAACCGATTGGCTCGACGGCAAACGCCACGGTCTCTCCGTCGAGTATTACTACAACGGACGCAAGCACCGCGAAATCAGCTACTACGACGGTCTCCGCGACGGCCCCTCCCGCGAATTCCGGATGACGGGGGGCCTGGTAAGGGAGGAACACTACCGCCAAGGCAAACTGGACGGCCTCAAGACGGAATGGAACCTGAACGGCAACAAAGCCTTCTCCGTCGAACTCCGCGACGGCAAGCCCCACGGCGAAGCCAACGAATGGTACGAGGACGGCCAACGCAAGTCCGCCACCATCTACCGCCACGGTCTACGCGAAGGTCCCTCCGCCGAATGGTACCCCTCCGGGCAGCCCAAGTTCCGCGTCTTCTACCAAAAGGATAGGATGCACGGCCTCCGCACTGTCTGGTACGAGAACGGTCGCCAACGCCTCGTCGCCCGCTACGTCGACGACAAAAAGGAAGGCAACTCCAAAGGCTGGTTCGAAAACGGACAACAGGAATTCGAATACAACTGGTCCAACGACAAGGAGCACGGCATCTGCACCCAATGGGACGAAAACGGCAACAAGGTTTCGGAGGCTCGTTTCGACAACGGCGACATCGCCCAAAACCTCCTGACGGGCAAATACGCGGAACCCACCGAACCCACACACGTCATCCCCATCCCTCCTCCCGCCACGCCCGATGTCACTTCCGAAGGAACCGGAACCACCACGCCCACGCCGCCCGACGTCCCCGAAACTCCCGGAGGCCCCACTACCAAGCCCGATGCCGGCACCACCGCCCCACCCAAAGACGGCACTCCCAACACCCCGCCTCCACCGCCTCCGAGCACGCCCGACCCCTTCGCTCCGCCCATTCCCACGCCGCCTCCGGCTCCGCCTGTCCCCAGTCCTCCGCCGGTCACCCCCGAACTTCCCGTCACTCCAGAGCCTCCCGCTCCTCCTCCGCCGGTCACCCCCGAACTTCCTGTTCCCCCGCCTCCTCCCGTCACTCCCGAGCCGCCCGCGCCTCCCCCGCCGGTCACGCCGGAACCGTCCGCTCCTCCACCCGCCCCGCCAGGAACCTTCGACCCCTTCGCTCCAGAGCCCGCTCCCACACCCACTCCTCCTCCACCTCCCGTACCGAAGCCAGAGCCCATACCGACTCCGCCGCCTCCGCCTGGCGAAGGAGAAACCTTCGACCCCTTCGCTCCGGAGCCCGCTCCTCCGCCTCCCCCGCCAGCTCCCGCCCCCTTCGATCCCTTCGCTCCAGACAGCGGCACGCCAACCCCGGCCCCAGAAGCTCCCGTTCCCGCTCCTCCGCCGCCTCCACCACCTGCACCGCCTCCCAACCCAACGCAGAATCCATTCAACATACCTACGCCCGTACCGCCGCCTCCTCCCACGCCCGCAACGGATCCCTTCAACCTGCCGGAACCGCCCCCCCCACCGCC
>CAXGVD010000313.1:0-4094 GCA_964012695.1 uncultured Opitutia bacterium | reverse complement strand
TGCGGAGACGGGCGGAGCCGAAGTGAGCGGGGGCCTTGTACTCGAGGGGGTTGGCCCAGGCGAGGTAGTCGAACCAGGCCCGGGTGCCGATGTCACGGAACACGGCCCGGCGGTTGGCATAGCCGACTTCGCCCGCGCCATAAATGTCGTTGATGAGTTCGTGGTCATCGGCGGTGAAGAAGGAGGGGACGTGGCGGTGCCACTCGGCGAGGTTGCGGCCGCGGTGGAGGAGATCCTTGTAGTTTTGCCAGACGCCCACAAGGGTAGGCGCGTTGCGGACCACGTCTGGGGTCTCCGCCTCGGCCAAGCCGACTTGGTGAAGCCATTGGCGAGGCGGGTAGTCGCGGCGAGTTTCGTAGAGCCAGTCGCCGTTGAGAATGGCGAAGTGGATTTTGTCCCGGACCTGCTCGTTGAGGACGTCGAAGACAGGGAGCGTGGGGCCGGCGCTGTCCCCGCCGCCTTTGGGATTGTTGCCGCAGGCGAACTCGAAACGGAAATTGAAGAGACCCTCAGGGTTGCCCTCTGGATTGCGGAACTGCTTGGCCGCGGGCAAAGTGCGAAACGAACCGGACAGTTGGTGATCTTCGATACGATAGTGGTAGCGTTGATTTGGCTTGAGACCAACAAGGGTTCCGACCCCCGTATAGTCATGCTCGGGACCGCGGGTAACGAAAGTGTATGCTTGGTCGAGATTCTTGGAGTCCGTTCCATAGAACACGGTCACTTCACCTTCGCGCTCGGTCCGAACCCAAAGACTCATGGACGTCTCTGCCGGGCGACCCAAAATGGGACCGGCAGTTACTCGAATTTCCGTTGGGGACCCATCCTGAGCCGCCAAATGGCTAAAGGCCAAAAGTAGAGAAAATAGAATAAAGATTAGTTTCATAATATCAGGATGATGTTTTCGTTTCGACTCAGTCGCCCAGCCTCCAAACAGCATGTCCGATCAAAAGCTTGTTTTGGCCTCTCTGTAAAAAAAATTCAATTCCGTCTCTCTTTCGCTCGATTTCCAAAGGCCCTTTGATTCCCAATGCGACTTCCAAGGGCCCGGAAAACATTTCAACAAGTTTAGGCGAACTAATTCTCTTAGTCTTCTTCCAGTCAGTATTTTTCGGAATTCCGTGCATTTCTTTCAGGTCATAATTCCTTCTTCCGTTTTTGTCGGTTATGACACATTCGACGCCATCAATTTGAATTTGTGTTTTCGAGTTTCCGCCGAAGGTCCAAGCGTCTTTCTTTTTAGCGAAAGAAATAGTCTTTCCCGGGATCAGGTCACCACCCTCGGATATAATGGGAAGATGAAGAGAAAACTCGGAGACCCCAGCAGGGAGTACGTTCAGGGTAATTATTAGCAGGTGTATGAACATAGTGGTCGACGCGTTGCCGGCTTATCTCTCTTGGAATGGCTTTTACTTAATCATTAGACTTCTCCGAGCGTTGCAGTAGGTGGCGAACCTTTTCGTACTCGGGGTTTACGCACTTGGCGCCCCAGCGTTTGAGGGTGGTCAAGAGTCCGATATCGGACTCGGGTTTCTGCCCCTTGTCCCCCGTTTCCTTAATCCAGACGGCGAGAAGCTTGCGGTGGCGCGCCAGTTCTTTCTTGTACTTGGGGTCCTTGGCGAGGTTATGGATTTCGTGGGGGTCGTTGGCGAGGTCGTAAAGCTCTTCCGGCTCTTTCTTTGGGCCGAAGAAAACCAGCTGCGTCTCGTTCATCTTGCCCTCGGCCATAAGGCGGCGGAATTCCTGCGAGACGGGCCACGGGTCCTTATAGCTAGGTTGCATGAAGGGGCGGTCAGTGAGGTAATTGCGGAGGTATTTGTACTTGGGGGTGACGACGGCCCGGATTTTCTCAATGGTGTAGTCGCAACGGTCGCGGGCGGAAAGTACGTGGGTGCGCGGCTTATGGTCGGGAGCAAGGAAGTCCCGCCCCTCCATGTAGGCCGGCACCGCGGTTCCCGAGGCCGCCACGGTGGCAGCGCTTACATCTATGCTGCTGACCAGCTCGTCCTTCACTTGGCCGCCCTTGATTCCCGGGCCCGCCACGATGAGGGGCATGTGGATGCCGCCCTCGTAAAGGTACTGCTTGTGGCGGTGCAACTTGTAGCCGTGGTCGCTGAAGAGCAGAATCAAGGTGTTGTCGTAGTGGCCGTCGCGCTTGAGGGCGGCGATGACTTGGCCGACCTGCTCGTCCGTCTTAAGGAGGCAGTCGTAGTGGTGGGCGATTTCCTCCCGGACGAGAGCGGTGTCCGGGTAGTACGGGGGCACGGGCACCTTGGAGCGGTCGACCACCTTGTCCGCCCTCCGTCCGAGCTTGCCGCCGCCGAGCTGCACCTGCCCGAAGAACGGCTGGCCTTTCTTCTTTCCATTCCAACAGTTGCCCGCCACGAGATCCGCCGGGCCCCATCCTCTCTTCTTGGGCAGGTAGTCGTAAAGCTTCTTCGGGTCGAAGGTGAAGTTGTAGTCGTCCTTGCCACCCTCGTTGAAGGTGTAGTAACCAGCCGCTCGCATAAGCTCGGGAATGGTCTTTATTGAAAGAATGTTCTCATCGAATTTCCCCATGTCTTTGCCGCGAAAGTTGGAGCGGCAACTGCGGTGGTTATGGGCCCCGATGGAGGTCTGATACATCCCCGTAACGATAGCCGACCGCATGGCCGAGCAAACTCCGGCGGTGGTGTAGAACCGGTCGTAGCGGATGCCGCTCGCAGCCAAGGCATCGATGTGCGGCGTCTTGATTCCCTTGTCGCCGTAGCACCCGAACCAGCCGCTAACGTCTTCCAGGAAAATCCAGAGTACGTTCGGACGTTCCCCGCCTTTCGAGTTGGCCCAACCGGAGGAAACGGCCACGCACGCGCAGGCTAAAATAAAAACGAAACGAAAAACAGTTTTCATAAGAAATCAGGGAACAAGGTTTTCAAAAAAGAAGCGAAGAACTTTTCGTGCTTCTGCTCTTTTAGTCAATCTCCTTGTCTACTTCCGGCACCGGCGCCAACCTTATCCGACACATGAAACTTCTACGCCTCGCCTCCCTCCTGCTCGCCGCCGGCTCCGCCTTCGCCACCGAACCGCCAAACCGCCCGAACATCCTCTGGATAACCGCCGAGGACATGAGCCCCACCCTCGGGTGCTACGGAGACCCCGACGCCATCACTCCAAACATAGACGCACTCGCCAAGCAAAGCGTCCGCTACCTCAACGCCTTCGCCACCGCCCCCGTCTGCTCGCCCTCCCGCTCCTGCCTAATCACAGGCCGCCACCCCACCTCCCTCTCCACCCAGCAAATGCGCTCCGGCTTCCCCATACCCGCCCGCATGAAAGGTTTTCCCGCACTTCTGCGGGCCGCCGGCTACTACACCACAAACAACGTCAAGACCGACTACAACACAGCCAACTACCAAGCCATCATCAAACACTCTTGGAACGAAAACGCCGCCACCGCCCACTGGCGCTCACGCCCCGACGCCTCCACCCCCTTCTTCGCCATCTTCAACCTAATGACCTCCCACCAGAGCCGCACCATGGTCTGGCCCTACGAACGCTTCCAAAAAGAAGTGCAAAACAAAATCCCTACCGAACACGTCCACGACCCCGCAAAAGTCACCCTGCCCCCCTACTACCCCGACACCCCCGTAATCCGCAAGACCGTGGCCCGCTTCCACGACTGCGTCACCGCCATGGACCAAGAAGTCGGGGCCCTCCTCAAGCAACTCGACGAAGACGAACTAGCCACCGACACCATCGTCTTCTTCTACTCCGACCACGGCTCCGGCATGCCCCGTCACAAACGCGCACTCCTTGACTCCGGCATGAAAATCCCCCTCCTCGTCCGCTTCCCGAAAAAGTACGCCCACCTCGCACCAGACAAACCCGGCTCCACCACCGACAGCCTCGTCAACTTCCTCGACTTCGGCCCCACTGTCCTCCACCTCGCGGGCCTCCCCATCCCAGATGATGTCCAAGGCCGCCCGTTCCTCGGCCCCGAATCCGCCCCGCCTCCCAAATACCTGCACGGCCACCGCGACCGTGTGGACGAAGTCCGCGACCTAGCCCGCTCCGTCCGCGACAAACGTTTTCTCTACATCCGCAACTACATGCCC
>CAXGVD010000312.1:0-4098 GCA_964012695.1 uncultured Opitutia bacterium | reverse complement strand
CGGTTGAGCGGCTGGCGGAAGTCGATATTCCCGAGCGCGGGATGGCGATTCGGGCCTTGGTCTGTGAACTTGCCCGCATTTCCAGTCACTTGCTCGGTATGGGGGTGTTCGGGATGGACGCTGGGGCTTGGACACCTTTCATGTACACCTTCACCGAGCGGGAGAAGCTTTATACCCTCTTCGAGGAACTTACGGGGGCCCGCTTCACCACAAGTTATACGCGCATAGGCGGCGTAGCCCGGGACGTGCCCGAGGGCTGGCTAGGAAGGGTGAGTAAGTTTTGCGAGGAGTTGCCCAAGGCGGTGGACGAGGTGGAAAAGCTTCTCACACGCAACCGCATCTTTCTGGACCGCACCGAGGGGCTTGGCGTCATCAGCAAGGAGGACGCCCTCGCCTGGGGTATCACGGGGCCGAACCTGCGGGCCTCCGGCGTGGACCTAGACCTCCGCAAGGACAAGCCGTATTGCGGCTACGAGCAGTACGACTTCGACGTCCCCATCGGCACTACCGGCGATTGCTACGACCGCTACCTCGTCCGGATCGAGGAAGTGCGCCAGAGCCTCCGCATCGTCCGCCAAATCATCGACAAGTTCCCGGGTGGCCCTTGGTTTGCCGAGGACGCCAAGAAGATCTTTGCCCCGCCCAAGGAAAAGATTCTCACCAGCATGGAGGAACTTATTCAGAACTTCATGATCGTGACAGAGGGGCCGCAAGTGCCACCGGGCGAAACCTATTTCGAGGCCGAAAACCCAAAGGGTATTCTCGGCTTCTACCTCGTCTCTAAGGGTGGGGGAGTGCCTTACCGCCTCAAGATACGTGCCCCCAGTTTCTGCAACCTAAGCATTCTAGAAACCATGGTGCCGGGCCACATGCTCTCGGATATCACCGTAATCCTCGGCAGCCTCGACTTCGTCATGGGCGAGTGCGACCGTTGAGCAAACCTAAGCGATGGAACTGAGCAAGAAGACGCTGGCGAAGATCGACGAGATCGTTCCCCGCTACCCCGATAAGCGTAGCGCCTTGCTCATGGTGATCCACGAAGTGCAGGAAGAATTCGGCTGCATTTCCAATGATGCGGTGGAATGGATTGCCGAGCGTCTGGAGTTGGAACCCATCAATGTGATGGAGGTAGTCACCTTTTACCCGATGATTCGGCGCGAACCGTGGGGAAGAACGCATGTCCGCGTTTGCCGCACCTTGCCCTGCGCTCTGCGCGGTTCCTACAAAACTTGCCGGACCCTGGAGGACAAGCTCGGCGTGAAGGAGGGCCACGTTTCCGAGGACGGTGAGTATTCAATCGAGTTCATGGAGTGCTTGGCGGATTGCGGCGAAGGGCCCGTGGTCATCGTGGACGAAAAAACCTATGAGGACGTGCAGGGCGAGCGGGCGGAAAAGTTTGCCGAGGCCGTGAAAAACGGCGAATTGTCCTGCTCCAAAGAATTCGTCAGCTACGAGGACGCCCTCTCCAAACCCAAGAAACAGGCAACCGCTGCCAAGAAATCCCCCGCGAGGAAAAGCTCGACACGCAAGAAGTGAACGCCATGGCCGCTCCTAAGGAAAGACGCATTATCCTGAAGCACGCCGACCAACGCGGCTACTCCAACGACATGGCCTGCTACATCGAACACGGGGGCTACGAAGTCCTCAAGAAGGCCTTCAAAATGAAACCCGAGGACATCGGAGAAGAAGTCCTTCAGTCAGGCGTACGCGGACGCGGCGGGGCGGGTTTCCCCACGGGGATGAAGTGGAAGTTTCTAGACCGAAAATCGGGCAAACCGATCTATCTCATCTGCAACGCGGACGAATCCGAACCCGGCACCTTCAAGGACCGCCAAATCATCTACAAGGACCCCCACCAACTCATCGAAGGAATGATGATTTCCGCCTATGCCATCGGGGCAAAGCAGGCGTTTATCTACATTCGGGCGGAGTTTTTTGAGGGGGCCCGCATCCTCGAGCGGGCAATTGCCGAGGCCAAGTCCAAGAACTTCTGCGGGGACGATGTGCTCGGCTCGGGCTATTCCTGCGACCTCGTCGTACACCGCGGGGCAGGGGCCTACATCTGTGGGGAAGAAACTGGCCTCATCGAATCCCTTGAAGGAAAGAGGCCCAACCCGCGAATCAAGCCTCCCTACTTTCCAGCGGTGCTCGGCGTGTACCAATGCCCCACCATCGTGAACAATGTGGAGACCCTCTGCAACGTTAAGCACATCGTAGAGATGGGCGGCGAGGAGTTCTCCAAAATTGGCGCTCCCAACAATACAGGCACCCGCATTTGGTGCGTCTCCGGACAGGTAAGGAAGCCTGGTTACTACGAGTTCGAGTGCGGGGGGCTCACCCTAGGCGAGATGATTTACGACGTCTGCGGCGGCCTTCTGCCTGGGCGCACCCTCAAGGCCGTCATACCCGGCGGCTCTTCGGCCAAGGTCCTGCGTGCAGACGAACGCTTCAAGGGCACCCTTAAGGACGGCACGGAGTTCGATTGGGGCATAAACGATGTCCCCCTGGACTTCGACGGCCCCATGGCCGCTGGCTCCATGTCTGGCTCCGGCGGCATCGTGGTGATGGACGACAGCGTTGACATCGTCGAGGCCATGGCCAACGTGAATGCCTTTTACGCCCATGAGTCCTGCGGGCAATGCACCCCTTGTCGTGAAGGTTCCCTCTGGATGCGCAGGATATCTGGCAGGATGTGCTCCGGAGGCGCCCGCGAGGAAGATCCCGATCTCCTCCTCTCCGTGGCAAACCAAATCGAGGGCCGAACCATCTGCGCCTTCGGTGAGGCCGCTGCGTGGCCCACACAAAGTTTCGTCACCAAGTTCCGCGACGAATTTCTCGCCAAAGCTGGTCAACCCGCGCCCGATGACCAAGTTGAAGGCCCCGCGCGACTCCGCCTTATATAAAACCTCTTTGAAGAAAACGACCTGGCAATGAACGGCAACGGCAAGGCGGAAAAGGTTAGCATCATCCTCGACGGCGAGGAGGTGGAGGTGCCCGCGGGCATCAACTTGGTAGAAGCCGCCGCCCTTCACGGAGCGGAAGTACCACACTATTGCTACCACCCCAAGCTGACCGTGGCGGGCAACTGCCGAATGTGCCTTGTGGAGATGGGCATGCCGATGCGAGACCGAGGCACGGGCGAACCTGTGCTGGACGAAAACGGCGAACAGAAAATCGGCTGGATTCCCAAGCCCATTATCGGTTGCGGAACCAATGTGGCCCCCGGCATGCACGTAAAAACTTCCTCAAAGTTGGCCGAGGAAAGCCGCGAGGGCATCATGGAGTTCCTCCTCGTCAACCACCCCCTCGACTGCCCCATTTGTGACCAAGCGGGCGAATGCCGACTGCAGGAGTTCGCCATGGACTACGGACGTGGCTACAGTCGCTACGTGGAGCGCAAGAACGTGAAACCCAAGCGCACTCGACTGGGGCCTCGAGTCACCCTCGACGACGAGCGCTGCATCCTTTGTTCTCGCTGTATACGGTTTTCTCAGGAAGTGGCCAAGGATGATGTGCTCGGCTTCGTAGACCGGGGTAGTTACTCCACCCTCACTTGCTATCCCGGTAAGGAACTGGCAAACAACTATTCCCTGAACACCGTAGACATCTGTCCCGTAGGTGCACTCACCAGCACCGATTTTCGCTTTAAGATGCGCGTCTGGTTCCTCAAGGAAACCCCGAGTATCTGCACTGAAAGCAGTGCTGGTTGCAATACTTTGGTGGCCGCCCGCGAAGGAACTATTCACCGCATAACCCCGCGCCGTAACGACGCCGTCAACGACACTTGGATGACGGACAGCGGACGCGAACTCTACAAGAAAGTGGAGGCCGAGGACAGACTTGTAGCCTATCGCGTGGCGGGTGTAGACAGTACCCTTGAACACGCCGTTTCACGTGCCGTCGAGTTGCTCGGGGGCGGAAATGTGGCGGTGGTCGGCTCCTGTCGCTCCACCGTGGAAGAGCAACACTTGCTCTGCAAATTGGCCGACCAAGCCAAGGCCAAGGCCCACCTGCGCGGCCACTTCGGTGAGGACGACGGCCTCCTTCTTTCAGCCGATCGCACTCCCAATCTGCGCGGCGCCCTCGCCACAGGTCTTT
>CAXGVD010000311.1:0-4109 GCA_964012695.1 uncultured Opitutia bacterium | reverse complement strand
GTGTTGCAGCCTTCAACGTTATTCCCGATCGCAACTACACTCCGGGTTCTCCCGACGAGAAACTTCGTAACCTGCAGGAAGTGATCGCCATGACCGAACGTCGAGGCCTCCCCCTGATAGGTGGCACCGAGATGAACAGCCCCGGACAAAAGTTCGTGGACGATTTCGATTCGCCTGCCCTCGAGCCCTTCCGCCCCATCTTCCGTAAGGGAGGACGCATCCTTTATGCCCATACCGTCCTGCAAGGCATGGCCGACATGGGCTACCTCAGCGACTGGGCCGAGAATTCCTTTGACGACGTCTTCGCCAAAAACGACTTTTTCTCCGAGCTCGGCGATATCCTGGAGCCGCAGGTCGAGGAACAATTTCGCGACTCCTCTGCCTCTGCCCAAGACCCCGTTGAAATCCTTTCCCTTGCTCGCTCCATCCTCGCTTGAGGAGTCTGCGTAATGAGTGTCGAAATCGAGCAAGTCGAGGGCGACCTCTTTCTCGTCAAGGTGGCCTCCGCAACCTCCACCGAGCATCGCGTCACCCTGTCCGACGCCTATAGGAGCAAGATTTTCAACGAACGCCTGACCAAGGAGGAAATTCTTCGCCGCTCGTTCGCCTTTCTGCTGGAGCGCGAGTCCAACGCTTCAATCCTGCACAGTTTCGATTTGCCCGCCATCCAACGGTACTTCCCCGAGTACGAATCGAGCGCCGCTCGCTGGGAGTAGGGCAGGGGACATGTCCGGCACCTTCGTAGGGTTTGGCTTTGGGGCAATTCAAGGCGGCCTGTTTTTGCCCGAGGCTTTTCGGTCAGGCAACTTCACTCGCCTTGTCGTCTCCGAGATCGATGCCGAAGTCGTTTCCGCAGTTCGCGCATCGAAGGGTTCGTACTCCTGCAACGTTGCCACCGCCACGGGCGTCGAGATCGTGGATGTCCACGGTGTGGAAATCCTCAATCCCCTCGTCCCTGAGGATCGAAGCACTCTTCTCTCAGCCATAGCCGAAGCCTCCGAACTGGCCACCGCCCTGCCCAGTTTTACCCTGTACGACATAGGCGAGGCTTCAGTCGCCGCTCTCCTCGCGGAAGGTTTTGTACGAAAACTGACCGACGATTCCCTCCCTTCCTGCGTTGTCTATGCCGCCGAGAACGATGCGCGGGCCGCCGCTCGCCTACGCGAGACCTGCCTCGCGCACCGTCCCCAAGGGTTCGCGGACCGCGTCCAGTTTTCCGAGACCGTCATCGCCAAGATGTGCTCGGTGGTTGCGGACGAGCGACGCATCGTCGATGAACAATTAGCTCCCCTCGTCCCCGCTTCCCTTCGCGCCTTCCTCGTCGAGTCCTTCAACGAAATCCTTGTCGACCAAGCCACCCTGCCGAATTTTAAGCGAGGCCTGTCCGCCTGCATCGAAAAGCCGGACCTTGATCCCTTCGCCATAACCAAGTTTCTCGGACACAACGCCAACCACGCCCTGCTTGGCTATCTCGCCCGAGAGCAGGGACTCACCTACATGCACGAGGCGGGTGAACGCGAGGACCTCATGTCCGTAGCTCGCCAAGCTTTTCTGGAGGAATCGGGCGTTGGCCTTCTTAGAAAGTATGCTGACGTCGACGACGAGCTCTTCACCGAGGACGGCTTCAACGCCTATGCCGAGGATGCCCTCGAACGCATGGTGAATCCTTACCTGCGCGACCCGGTTGAGCGTGTCACCCGCGATCCCGCCCGCAAGTTGGGCTGGGAGGATCGCCTCGTCGGATCCATGTTGCTTGCCTCTGAGGCAGGAGTCATTCCCAGCCGTCTTGCTCGAGGAGTGACCATCGCCCTTGATTGTCTATGTGCGGAGACTGGACGAGACGATCCCGCTTCCCTCCTCGACGAACTCTGGCAGGATGCCCCCTCGGATCGCAGACGCGAGATCACCGAACTGTTGATTCCCTAGATCTGGACGGCGTCAATTTGGTTTTTTCTGCATTTTTCACCGAGCTGTACGTGATGCAGTTGATGCATTTTCATGATTGCTTATCCGTCAAAAACGAGCAAATTCAATCATTTTCAATCAACATGATTCTTGCAACCCGTACAGACCTTGCCCCGGAGAGGCGAGAGCGGATGAGGACCCTCATTCGCAAGGCGGGCATTGCCCGGGTGGAGGATTTGCGGCGTGACCTGCGGGTTTCTTTGGCCACGGTGCGGCGCGACTTGGAGACACTGGAGGAGGAGGGGCGCGTACGTCGCGTGCATGGCGGCGCGGTCAGCATGGAGAGCCGATTGGAGGAGGCAATGTTTGACGACAAGGCGACCGTCGCCTCTAAAGAAAAGCTTCGAATTGCGGAATCCGCGGTCAAGCTCGTCGATCCTGAGGATTCCATTTACCTCGACGGCGGCAGCACGGTGCTGGAACTGGCTCGCCTGATCGCCAAGCGGACGGACCTGACGGTGGTCACGAATTCCCTGCGGGCGGCGGCTGAGCTGGCGGAGTCCGGCCCGCGTGTGATCCTCACGGGTGGTGAACTTCGCCGGTTGAGCCAGACCATGGTGGGGCCGCTTACCCAAGCTGTCTTGGGGAAGGTGCGGGTGGACAAGGCGTTCATGGGGACGATGGGGTTTTGCCTCGACGACGGCTTGACCACGACGGACCCGAACGAGGCGTTCACCAAGTCTCTCGTGCAGGAGCATGCCCGGCAGGTGATCCTGTTGATGGATTCTGGAAAGGCGGGCAAGGTGTCCTTTGCCCATGTCGGTGGCCCCGAATCCGTGGACATTCTGGTCAGCGACAAGAAGCTGCCGAACAATTTTGCAAAGACCCTCAGGAAGAGGGGACTCAAGGTTCGCTTGGCGTGAAACAATAGGAAAGGTAAGGAACGTTATGGCGACACCCGTAATCATGCCCCGACAAGGCCAGTCCGTGGAGAGTTGTATCCTGACCGAATGGAAGGTGGCTCCCGGCGATGTGGTGGCGGAGGGAACCGTCATTGCGGTGATCGAGACCGACAAGGCGAGCTTCGAATTGGAATCCACCGCCGCAGGAACGGTCTTGGAGCTTTTCTGGGAGGCGGACGACGACGTGCCCGTGCTGGCGAACGTCTTGGCCATCGGGGAGGAGGGCGAAGACGTTTCCGATCTGCGACCTGAGCAGGAAGCCGACGAAGTTCCCGCACCTGAACCTTCCATCGCTCCATCCACTTCTCAAGCTGAGGCTCCTCCCATCGCAACCTCGACGACTCCTGCGACTTCCGTCGCTTCCGCAGTCGGTGTAGGTACGGAGGCAGGGGTCAGCCCGCGTGCCCGCAAGCTCGCCCTGCGTTCTGGGATCGACCCGGAGAGCATTCAGGGAACAGGTCCCTGCGGCCGTGTGATCGAGCGCGATGTGCAAGCTGTTGTCGAGGGCAGGCCGCGCCTAAGCGCATCAGCCTTGGCAGCCGCCCAAGGAGGCGACTTGGAACCACCCGCCCGAGGAAAGGGCTTGGCGGGAATGGCTTTGGCGGGCGACATGTTGGAACCAGGAGCAATCGAGGGAGCCGAGGTGGAACAGGTTAAGGGTGTGCGCAAGGTGGTCGCCGAGCGCATGATGCACTCGCTCGGGAGCACGGCCCAGTTTACCTTGAACGCCACCTTCGACGCCACTGCCGTTCAGACCTTCCGTAAGCGCAAGCGTGAGGAGGTCAAGGAGTCGGGCGGTCCCAAGATCACCTTGAACGACTTGATTGCCCATGCCCTGCTAGAGACCCTTAAGCGACATCCCTCGCTCAACGCGCATTTCCTCGGCGATCGCATCGCCCGTTTCGAGGAGGTGCACCTAGGCGTTGCGGTGGACACTTCTCGTGGACTCATGGTGCCCGTCGTCCGAAGCGCTTGCTCGAAGTCGCTGGAGAATCTTTCCGCGGGCATCAAGGATTTAGTTGAGTCTTGCCTTGAGGGCACCGTTCTTCCCGACCAGTTGAGCGGCGGTACATTTACCCTTACCAATCTAGGCATGCTTGGGATCGACCATTTTACTCCGGTGATAAACGTTCCGGAGGTATCTATCCTCGGAGTTGGAGGAATTTCCCTGCGACCCATTCGCGGCAAGGATGGCGAAGTCTCTTTTGCGGAGTGCATAACCTTGAGCCTGACGACCGACCA
>CAXGVD010000310.1:0-4131 GCA_964012695.1 uncultured Opitutia bacterium | reverse complement strand
AGAACTTCCTCGCCGCGCAGGAGGCGGGCGTGGGCGTGGCGCCGCACGGAGCCTTCCATGACCATCGAGCCAGCCACTTCCCGGCCTTTCCCGAGACCGAAAATCTGGCGAACCTCGGCACGACCGACCTTCTTCTCATGAAGCTCGGGTTCGAGAAGCTCCGCCATGTTGTCCTTCACGAGATCGATGATTTCGTAAATGATGTTGTTCTGGAAGACATTCACTCCCTGGTGCTTGGCTTCACCCATGACACCGTTTTCCATCTTCACGTTGAAGCCGATAACGTCGGCTCCGGACATGCCGGCGAGGCTAACATCGTTCTTGGTCACTTGGCCCACGTCGGACTGGACGATTTCCAAGCTCACCTTGTCGCTCTTAACTTCCTCCAAGGAAGCCTTCAGGGCCTCGGCCGAGCCGCGCACGTCGGAGCGGAGGATCACCTTGTAAATGGTGGCCTTGGTCTTGGCGATGGCGGCAAAGAGTGCGTCCACACCGCCGTCCTTGCCGGCGGACTCTGCGAGGAGCTTTTCCTCGTGGGCGGCGTCCTCGGCCAAGTTGCGGGCCTCACGATCGTTCTTCACCTTGCGGAAAGTGTCGCCCGCCCGCGGAGCGCCGGACCAGCCCAAAACGTTCACGGGGGTGGAGGGCGGCGCCGCCTTCAACTTGTCGCCGCGGTCGTCTATCATCGCCTTGACCTTGCAGAACACAGGCCCGCAGACGATGGAGTCGCCCACCTTGAGCGTGCCCTTCTGCACGATGATGGTTGCGGTGGGGCCGCGCCCCACCTCTTGGCGGGCTTCCACCACGACTCCCTCGGGCACGGCCTTCGGGTTGGCCTTCAACTCCATCAGGTCGGCCTGCAAAAGAATCATGTCCAGCAGGTCCTCGACATTCTCACCCTTGAGGGCGGAAATTGGCACGGTGACAATTTCTCCCCCCCAGTCCTCGGAGGGGATGCCACGCTCCTGCATGTGGGTCTTAACCTTGTCGGGGTCAGCCCCCTTCACGTCCATTTTGTTGATGGCCACCACGATGGTGCCTTGGGCGCGTTGGGCGAACTTGAGGGCCTCGTCGGTCTGGGGCATGAAACCGTCGTCGGCGGCCACCACCAGAACGGCCACGTCCGTGAGGTTGGCCCCTCTCTCCCGGATTTTGGAGAAGGCGGCGTGGCCCGGAGTGTCCAGGAAAGTAATTTTGCGGTCGTTACGCTCGACTTGGTAGGCCCCAACGTGCTGGGTGATGCCTCCCGCCTCGCCGTCCACGACGTTGGCCTTGCGGATACTGTCCAGCAAGGTGGTCTTGCCGTGGTCGACGTGCCCGAGGATGCAAACAACGGGGGGGCGGCCTTCGAGCAGACTTTCGTCGTCCTCCGAAATTTCTTCCTTCTTCTTTCCGGGCTTGCCGGGTTCAGCCTTTTCTCCCCGGTGCTTGACCTCCAGCTCGAAGCCCTTCGCGTGAGCGATTTGCCGGGCCACGTCCTCCTCGATGCTCTGGTTCATCGAGGCGAAAATACCCATTTCCATCAGCTCGGAAATGAGCTGGAAGGGCTTGAGACCAATGAGACCGGCAAAGTCCCGCACCACGATGGGCGGCTTCACCGAAACGAGGTTGCCCTCAACTACGCCTGCTGCCTCGGAGTCCACGTCACCTGCGGCAGGAGCGGGTGAGGAAGGCGGAGCGGGAACGGAAGCTTTGGCGGCGAGAGGAGGCGGCGGCACGCCCGCCTTACCGGCAGTGGGAGGAGGCGGCACACCCGCCTTGCCGGCGGTGACTGGAGGGGGAGCCACGACGGAAGCGGGCTTGGCTACAACGGAAGACGGTGGAGCAACCGGAACCTGAGCGGGGGTCGGCTTGGGTGAAGCGGCCTCCTTTTCACGGGCCTCGGCTTCCAGTTTTTCCAGACGCTCACGCTCCACGTCCTCCCTGCTCTTTACGATGGGGATCGCAGTGGAAGAATCAGCCTGTTCCTCGGAAGCGGCATCCTCCGCTTCGGTTTCCGTCTCGTCGACGGCAGGTTCTTCCTGCTCTTCCTCGGGGGAGGGTTCGGGAGCGGTTTCCTCTGGGACGGCGACTTCCGCTTCCGCAACCTCTTCCGCCTGATTCGTCTTGAACTCCTCGATCAAAGACTCGGCGGTGATGTTGTCTATCGTGCTGGACGCGCTCTTGATTTCATAGCCTCGCTCGGCGAGCACGACCATCAAATCCTTGCTGGTCATACCGACTTCCTTGGCTATGGCGTGAACGCGTACACTCATAATTTAGACCTTGGAAAAGTGATTCTTGGGCAATGGGAAGCTCTCTGCGGAACTCAGCCTTCCTTGGATTCCTCGCCCGCCTCCTCGGTTTCTTCAGCTTCTTCGGGCTCCTCTTCGGACGCTTCCGACTCCTCGGGTTCAGGCTCGGGGCTCGGCTCCTCTTCCGCCGGAGCGGCCTCCGGTTCGGCCTCGGCTTCAGCGGACTCGCCAACCGCCCCAGACACCTTGCTCAAAATCTCTTCGGCTTCCTCGGCGGCGAAGCCCAAGCCCGCGAGATCGTCTGCAGCAACCCCCTCGAAAGCCTCGGGACTCACAAGCCCCACTTCCACCAGACGGTCCGCCAACTCGAAGGCAATGCCCACGTTCGTAAGACCCTCGGCCGCCTTGGCCTTGCGCTCGTCGAAACCGACCTCCTTCACCTCCACCTTGCCGATGTCCAGCTTCCAGCCGAGCAAACGGGAGGTTAGCCGGGCGTTGATGCCCTTGCGGCCGATGGCGATGGAAAGGTCATCCTCCACCACCTCGAAATAAATCCGGCGCTTGTCCCGGTCCAAGTTCACGTTTTTGGGAATCGCGGGCTTGAGGGCCTCACCCAGCAACTCGATGGGATCCTCGCGCCAGCGGACGATGTCCACTTTTTCACCGTTCATCTCGCGAACGATGCTCTTAACCCGAGCTCCCCGAGCTCCCACGCAGGCACCCACGGGGTCCACCTTCGGGTCAGTGCTCTTCACGCAGACCTTGGTGCGGTAGCCAGGGTCACGGGCGATGGCGGCCAGGGCTACCGTGCCATCCGCAATCTCCGCCACCTCCACCTCGAACAGACGACGCACAAAGTTCAGGCTGGAACGGCTAAGAATCAACTCCGGCCCCCGGCCCTGCGGCTCCAACTTGTGCAAAAGACAACGAATCCGTTCGCCCGCCACCCAGTCCTCACCGGGAACGCGCTCCCGCCATGGCAACAAAGCCTCCGCCTTGCCCACTTCCACAATCAAGTCACCCCGGTCCTTGCGGCGTACAATACCCGTCACGAGGTTCCCCACCTGATCCTTGAACTCGTCGTAAATGTGCTCCTTCTCGAACTGTCTAAGCTGTTGCTTGATGGCCTGCTCAGCCGTCTTGGCGGCGATGCGCCCGAGGTAGGCTGGGTCGATCTCCCGCTCCACGAAATCACCCACCTGAGGGGAATCCGCGTATAGACGAGCCTTGTCCACGTGGATCTCCGTCGCGGTGTCCGACACGGACTCGACCACCTTCAACTGCGACCACGCCTTCATGGTGCCTGTCTTGGGGCTGATCTCCACCCGAATTTCGCCCGCCTCGTTCACGCCCCGTTCGGCGGCCGCCTTGATAGCTCCCTCGATCGTCGAGATCATGTCTTCGCGACTGATCCCCTTCTCCTTCTCCATGTATTCGAGGACGGCGAGTATTTCGCTGCTCATGGTGATTTCGTAAAATGTTTGGGTTCCGGTTTCCGTGGAAAAAAAAGAGCGGGTGCCTGGCCCGCTCCTTTCCTTAAGGTTGAGACTGAAATGTAAGGCGGAATATAAAAGAACTTTCACCCCTATTTGTCAACGACTTCCTCGCCCCCGGTTTTGTTCTTTCCGACTCTCCCCGCTCACGCTATCCTAACTCGCTTTTTTTCGGAAAGCATGAAGACTCTTAACTTCGCCACCCTACCCGGAGACGGCATCGGCCCCGAGGTCATGAACGTCGCCCTGGAAGTCCTTCGTCACCTTGGCGAACGCCGCGGCTTCGCTCTCGAAACCTCCTCCCACGACGTCGGCGGCGCGGGAATAGACAACCACGGCACGGCCCTCCCCGACTCCACGCTCGAAGCCTGCCGGGCCGCGGACGCCATCCTCTTCGGCTCCGT
>CAXGVD010000309.1:0-4140 GCA_964012695.1 uncultured Opitutia bacterium | reverse complement strand
ACGTAGCCATGGGGGACACGGGCAAGGTACGGGTGTTCGATTTAGAAAAAGGTGCTCTTTTGCGGACCTACGATGCCGGCGGCGAGGCCGAGTTTCTGGCCTACCGGGACGGGGCTTTGTATGTTTCCGGGGGCTCTTCCTTTCGAGGCATGCACCTCCGCCCCGAGGCCCGCTTCCGCAAGCTGGGGCGGCTTTTGAAGAAGGAGCCTGGCGAGGAAGGGGACTGAGGGGCGGGACCCTACTTCTTCTTCGTTTCGTAGGTCACCTTGTGGCCGTTGCGCGAGTTGGATATGGCGTAGGTCTTGCCGTCGGGGGAGACGGAGAGTTTGAGGTAATGGCCTTTGCAGGCGGGGGTGGGTTCGAAGTTGGCGATGAACTTGTCATCGGTGTTGTTTTCGGAGTCTGTTCGGAGGTTTTTGTGGGCTTGCCAGATGGCGACGTTTGACTTGCAGGCCTTAACCGTGCCGAAGCTTCCCGCTCCGCAACCTTTCTTGTGGCCGTTGTTGAAGACGGTGACGGTGGGGGATAGGCTATTAACGAGGACGGGGTTGTTGCTGACGTCGAGGCCGTGGTGGTTGATCTGGAAGACGTCTACGACGCCGACGCGATTGTAGGGGGTGACGAGTCGGGCCTCGACGTTCCAGGAGAGGTCGCCGCCGTCGAAGAAGCGGAATTCGCCGAGTTGGAAGAGGGTGGCGACGCTATTGGCGTTGTCGGAGAGGTCTTCGGGTTTCGGGGCGACGGTGCCGGTGAGGGGGTTCTTTTTGGCGCCTTTGGGCGGTTCGATGAACTTTTGGTTGGCGGCGAGGCAGGTGACGGTGAGCTTGGCGGCGCCCTCGGCCTGCTTGAGGGGGTAGACGTAGCCGGGTTTGACGATGTGGCGTGCCTCCACCTTCATGTTGCGGTAGGGTGCGACCATGCGGGGGAAGATGGGGTTCTTGCGGTGACGGTCGGGGTTTTTGGCTGGGATGCCGTTGTCGTGGACGGTGCCGATGGGCATAAGGTTGGCGAGCATGGCGGCGCCGCCGAAGTGGTCTCCGTGGAAGTGGGTGGTGACGAGGTGGTCGATTTTCTTTATACTGGCCATTTTGGAGGCTACGTGGTGGATGCGTTCGGCGTCGCGCGTGCCAGGGTTGCCCGTGTCCACAAGGACGGATTCGCCTGCGGGAGTTACTACGAGGGTGGCGGCCCCCCCCTCCACGTCCACCCAGTAGACTTCCAGGGTTCCGGCGGCTTGGGTGCCGAGCGTGCCAAAGATGCAGGAAAGAATTAGGGAAAGGGTTTTCATGAGAGCGGAGGTTTTCGAGTTTGCCGTGATTTCGGTTTCCTTAACAAGACTTTAAAGAAAGGTTAGCGAGTTTTTTTACCCTCCGGGAGAAAGGCTTTCCCGAAAAGGAAGGGCCCTGAAAGGTTGGACTTCGCAGGATGTCTGGAAAGACTTTGTCGAAGTTGAGGAAAGAAATTTTGGAAGGGTTGATCGGAGTAATTCGAAGCTTGGGGAAGAAACCCGCAACCGTCGGGCTGCCGTAAGATTGTGTTGAGTGGAGGTAATGAATGGCTAGTCCGTGTGGGTGACTATTGCCTTCTTTTACGAAAAATCCGACGCGGTTCGTGTGGTTCGGATTCACTGGGTTCGACATCGCCAAGAGGCTTGTCTTTGTCGATTCTCCAGCAAGGAAACGACGCCTTGGGAATAACTTCTTTTTGACGTGGAGCGCTCGCCTGCTACTTCTCGAGTTTTCAGCGGGAAAGTTCTGAATGTGTAAGGTGCGATGGATGATGATGTAGGTTTTCTCTTCGAGGAGTCGCCGGCTGTGCGGCTCATGCGCAGCAGACTCGGTTCCTTCGTGGCTGGGTTTTTTCTCAAGACTTTCAAGGCTTGGAATGTGGTGGAAGCTTCCGAGGAGGAGTTGACGGCCCATTTGATCGACCACTTGGAGACCCTGCGGGATTTGGAGGATGAGGGTTTGGAGGCACCGAAAAGAACCGCCTCCGAGTACCTCGACGAGTGGTGCGACGAGAGCCACCGCTACCTCACCAAGACATATTCCGAGGAGCGTGAGGAATATGTTTTCCGGCTCACGCGGCATTCCGAGAAGGTGATCAGCTGGTTGAACGACTTGCTGGCGCTTCAGCGCCGGGGTTACGCCACCACGGAGTCGCGCTTTAACCGGATACTCGGCGAAATGCGGGAGCTGTCGCAAGGGGTGAACGCGAACCCCGAGAGCCGAATCGAGGAACTTATCGCCAAGCGGAACGAAATCGACGAGGAAATCCGGCGCATTCGGGAAACGGGCGAGGCTCCCGTCTTCGGCGAGGATGTAGTACGGGATAATGTCTACGACCTCTCGGATCTTGTCGAAAACTTCCTTTCCGACTTCCGGGCCATCGAAGAGTTCTTCAAGGAACATGCCCGTGACATTTCCAAAATGTACGCGGAAGGCGAGGCTTCTAAGGGAGACATCGTGGAGCGGACCCTCGACGCCGACGAGGAGCTCCGAACCTGCGAACAGGGCAAAAGCTACTTCGGTTTCCGGGCCATGATGACTGATCCCGCCGTTGCCCGCGACCTGCGGCGCCTCGTGGATGAGGTCTCGGACATTGCCCGGAAGCGCGGTCTGGATCCCGACAAGACCTTTGAGAACCTCGCCGAGCGCCTCTTCGGGGAGGCCGCCGCCGCCCAAGGCGCCTACGGGCGCATCAGCCGTAAGCTTCGCCAAGTGGTGGGCGACCACGTTGGCGGAGGAGGACGCCATGTCCGAGACACCTTGGGCGTCATCCGCAAGCGGGCATTTCGCCTCCGAGATGAACCGCCCGAGGACTGGGATTTCGAAATCGAAACCCGGCCCGCCCTTCACTCCTTCATGGAGGCCGATTTCTGGGAACCCAAGGGCGTGGAGCCCTTCGGCAAAGTGGAAACCGCAGGCGGGCAAAACTCCAAATGGGTTTCGGACATGCTCGGTTCCGTGGGCGAGCCTCTCGATCTCGTCAAATATCGTGAACGTGTGAACCTAGCTCTTGAGGAGAAGGAGCAGGTCAGCCTGACCGAACTCGTGGAGCGTTACCCCCCCGAGAAGGGCGTGGTAGATGTTGTCTGCTATCGCGTTATCGCGGGCGAGGACAGTCGTCACCTTATCGTTCACGACCAACTCGTCCATGTGGACCTCAACCGACCCAACCAACGCCGCTACGCCGAGGTGGAACAACTTCTCTTCCAACGCCAACCATCATGAATGCCGCCTTGACACACCGACACGTCATCGTACGCCTCCTCCAAGGACCCGTTTACCAAGAGGACTTCGACCTCTGGGGAAAACTCGGGGCCGAATGGGAACGCATACGCAACCACTTTTCCGAAATGGGCCTCGAAGTGGCCCGGGACGACGCCGCTGGCTACGCCTTCGTGAGACAACGGGAGGACGTGGACGACGAAGACGCCGACGTCTGGGGCGACTCCGCCGAGGCCCCGCTGCCCCGCCTCCTCCGCCGCTCCCGCCTCACCTATCACCAAACCATCCTCCTCGTCCTCCTGAGGGAGGAACTTATGCGCTTTGAGCAAAATCAGGAAGAAGGAGACCACCTCTACCGTTCCCTCCAGGACCTGCGCGAACTCATGGTTCCCTACTACCCCGAACTCCATGACGAAAAGAAGGTCCACCGGCAAATCTCCGGACTCGTCTCCAAGGCGGAGGAGTGGGGCATACTCCGCAAAGTCCGCGACAAGGATGGAGGGCTTTACCGCGTGGAACGTATCCTCAAGGCCAAACTTCCCCCCGAAAAACTCGCCGAAGTGCGGGAACAACTGAAACGACGTGCCCCCGAACTGGAAGACTTTACGGAGGACGACGATGCTTGACTCACAACTTGAACTCGAATTCTCGCCCGACAAATCGACCGCGGGCTACCGCCTTCACGAACTGTCCATACTCAACTGGGGTACCTTCCACAACAAGGCCTATGTCATGCGCCCCGAGGGGCGCACCGCCATGATCACTGGCAGGAACGGTTCGGGCAAATCGACGATCGTGGATGCTCTCCTCACCCTCCTCGTCCCCAATCGCGTACGCAATTACAACGTTGCCTCCAGCCAGGCAGGTTCTCGCGAGCGCAACGAGCGCGACTATGTTCTTGGTGCCTACT
>CAXGVD010000308.1:0-4147 GCA_964012695.1 uncultured Opitutia bacterium | reverse complement strand
CGCCCCGAACTGGACCGCATCGTCCACGATGTCGCCAAAAACAAACATCGCGTCGGCGACCTACTGCACCGTATCATTAACTCACAGATTTTCCTGAACAAGTAACATGAGCTACATCGTCACTAAAACTTCTTTGAAACGCCGGGCCTTCCTCAAGGGCTCCGGCGCCGCAGTAGCCTTGCCGTTTCTCAGTGCCATGACACCAGCCTTCGCCGCCGAGGAAGCCGCCCCCAAACGCTTCCTGGCCATGAACGCCGGACTCGGATTTCACGCCCCCAATTTCATTCCCGCGAAGACGGGCCCGGACTACAAGGCGCCACCGTACCTTGAGAAACTGGCGAACCACCGGAAGGACTTCACTGTATTCTCCGGCCTCTCGCACCCGAACTCCAACGGCGCCAACGGCCACACCAGCGAACTCACTTGGCTCACCAGTGCCCCGCGCCCGGGCTTGGCCGGTTTCAAGAACACCATTTCGCTCGACCAACTGATGGCCCGCCACGTCGGCGCCGCCACCCGGTTTCCCTCGCTAACTATCGGCTCCCGCGGCCAGTCTCTGTCGTGGACGACCAACGGCGTGCAGATTCCCGCTCAGACACATCCGACCAAGCTCTTTCGACAACTTTTCGTAAACGGCACCGAACAGGAGGTCGTCGAGGAAATCAAGAACCTCGAACGCGGCAGCAGCATTCTCGATACCGTGATGGGCGACGCCCAGGCCCTCAACCGGACACTCGGGACCCGCGATCGCGAGAAGCTGGATGAGTACTTCACCTCCGTGCGCGAACTGGAAATTCGCCTCCAACAAAACCGCGAATGGGCCAAGTGCCCCAAGCCGAAGGTGAATTTCGACGAACCGCAGGACATCGCCGACCGCAACGACATCCTCGCCAAGCAACGGCTCATGTACGACCTCATCCTGCTGGCCCTGCAAACCGACTCCACACGCGTGATCGCCTTCTCCATCGGCGGCTTCAACGCCGTGCCCAGCAACATTCCCGGCGTGATGACCGACTGGCACATGCTATCCCACCACGGCCGCGACGAAGATAAAATCGCCGAGCTTACCCTCATCGAAGCCGCCGAGTTCGAGGTGTTCTCCGAATTCCTCACCAAGCTGAAGAACGCCAAGGAAGGCGGCGGCAACCTGCTGGACCACACCGCCTGCCTCTTCGGCTCCAACCTCGGCAACGCCTCCTCCCACAGTTGGCGGAATCTGCCCATCCTGCTAGCAGGCGGCGGCTACAA
The DNA here is from genome assembly GCA_964012695.1 of uncultured Opitutia bacterium. Classification (GTDB taxonomy): domain Bacteria; phylum Verrucomicrobiota; class Verrucomicrobiia; order Opitutales; family Seribacteraceae; genus CAXGVD01. Next base: position 2,899 of record CAXGVD010000308.1, on the reverse strand, counting down.
GCACGGCGCCCACGTCGCCCACGACAAGGAGAACAACACCCCCTTCGCCAATCTCTTCGTCCCCCTCGCCCAACGAATGGGCCTTGAAATCGACTCCTTCGGTTCCTCCTCCGCCTCCTCCATCCGAGGCCTCGAAAGCTGAACAGGATAAACTGCATGCGTCTGCGGATCTTCTTTCGCCTCGCACCGTACCTCATTTCCGTATGCGGCGGGCAGGGTTTTCATGCCCGGGCGGAGACGGAAATCCCGATACTCTTCGAAAGTCATTGCCTGAAGTGCCACGGAGCGGACAAGCCTAAGGGCGGCGTTGACCTCCGCAAAATCGTCGGGGACTTCGACACCGACGAAAGCGTGAGCACTTGGCGAAAGGTGGTCGAGGCACTGGACTTCGGCATGATGCCGCCACCGGACGCCAATCAGCCCGCAGCCGAATTGAAGCGGCAAACCATCGCTTGGATTCAGGGCGAGTTGATGAAGTCGAACGCCGCCGTGGACCTCGAGGCCCTCCGCAACGACCCCAAGCTCGGCAACCGCATCGACCACGAAGCTCTCTTCTCGGGCGAACACAAGGGCCCCGCTTGGTCGCCCTCTCGTCTGTGGAGACTCAGCCCCTTTATTTCCACCGCCCGCTACGGCTCCATCCACACCCAACTGGGCAAGCACCTCAACAAAGCCAGCCAACCCTTCGGGCTCAAAGACGAACCCGGCATTCGCGATTTCGCGGGCCTACACCGCATCGACATTCCCACTCTCGAACTGCTCCTGCTCAACGCCGACCAGCTCGTCCAAAACCAAATCGGCCCCAACGAGGCGGAACTCGAAGCCATGGACAAACACTACATCGCCGAAGTCATGGCCGACCCCAAGCTCACAGAGAAGCAGAAAAAGGGCAAAATCGGACGAGCTCGCCCCTCCAACAAGCTCCGCCGCTGGCTCCACAAGGACGTCCACGCCTTCGCCCATAACGGGGGAACGCCCCCGTCCTCGCAAATGGAGCTGGTGGTGCGGGCCCAATTCCAGCTCCACCTCGGCCGCCAACCGAACGGCGAGGAGATTAAGCGCTACGTCCGCTTTCTCCGCGAGGCCGTCAAGGAAGGCGGCAACCTCGAAGGCGTCCGGGCCGTCTCCACCACCATCGCCCTGCTCCCCGAAACCATCTACCGCATGGAACTGGGCCTCGGCAAGGAACTGCCAGATGGACGCCGCAGCCTCTCCGCCCGCGAACTGGGCTACGCCGTCAGCTACGCCCTCCGCGACGTCGGCCCGGACAAGCTGATGCGGCCCGACGTGGAAAGCGGCGCCCTCCTAAACCCGGAGGTCCTCGCCGCCCACATCGAACGTATCTACGACGAAGAGTTCCACGGTAACTACAGCCAACACGGAGCCCCGCGCGTCCTGCGCTTCTTCCAAGAGTTCTTCGGCTACCCGGCGGCCATCCAAGTCTTCAAGGACGGCTCCCGTTTCCCAGGGCACCGCCACCAGCCCGACCGCCTCGTCGAAGACACCGACCAACTCGTTCTCCACATCCTTCGCCGGGACAAGGACGTCCTCCGTCAACTCCTCACAACAGACATCGTCGCCGTCCACGCCCACAACAGGGACTACCGCCTTACCCACGACTCCTACGGGCTCAAGCTTGCCGACATAAAGGCCCGCGTCAAAGCCATCCAGGCCGAAATAGAAAAGTCCGACGACAAGAACCTCAGCAAGACCCAACTGCCCAACCGCCGGGCCTTCTTCCGACTCCCCGGCCAGCGCACCGGCATCCTCACACAGCCCAGCTGGCTCGCCGCCCATTCCCAAAACTTCGACAACGATCCCGTCCTTCGCGGCAAATGGATTTACGAACGCCTGCTAGCCGGAAACGTCCCCGACGTGCCCGTCACAGTGGACGCCACCGTCCCCGCCACGCCCGACCAAACCCTCCGGCAACGCTTCCACAAGACCCGCGAGCAATACTGCTGGAACTGCCACGGCAAGATGAACCCCCTCGGCATGGCCTTCGAAGCCTACGACGACGTGGGCCGCTTCCGGGACAAGGGTGAACTGCTCCGCGACAACGAGACCCTCGTCCCCGTCCTCGCCACCGGAGCCATCCGCCACAGCGGCGAACCCGGTCTGGACGGAGAAGTTGCCGACGCCCTCGAGCTCATGCATAAACTCGGCAATTCCTCCCGTGCTCGCCAGTCCTTCCGCTACTGGATGGGCCGCAACGAACGCCTCCACGACTCTCCAACCCTTCAGGCCGCCGAACGCGCCTACCTCGACTCCGGCGGCAGCATGAAGGCCCTAGTCGTCTCACTCCTCACCTCCGACTCCTTCCTCTACCGCCGAGATTTCACGGAGGAAGCGAGCAAATAACTATTCAGAGCCTAATCTTGGGTAGTATGGAAATTCCAAATAAAAGACTTCGAAACTTGCTACTGTTTTCGTTAATGCAAAGTTTGTTCACAAGTTCGATAATCATCGTTCATTCGACTTGTACAAGATGACAACTAACAGACGTAATTTCCTTCGCGGGGTAGGTGTTTCCCTCGCCCTCCCTTCACTCGAATCGCTTTATGCGGCAAAAGGCGCCGGCCCCGCCGCCCGAAGATTCGTCTGCGTCTCTCCGAATTACGGGATGAACCCGGGTGGGTTTTTTCCCGAGCAAACGGGCGTCGACTACGTCATGCCCACTCTCCTCAAGCCCCTCGAACGGCACAGGAGGGATCTGACCGTCTTCAGCAACCTGGACCACCCGGAAGTAGGCGGTGGTCACGGATGCTCGAACACCTTGCTTAACGGGGTGGAGCTCAAGGATGCCAAGGAAAACCCGCAGCGGCTTCTTTCCTTGGATCAGTTCCTTGCCGAAAAGATCGGGCGGGACACCCGTTTTCCCTCCCTGAGGATGGGCTCG
>CAXGVD010000307.1:0-4150 GCA_964012695.1 uncultured Opitutia bacterium | reverse complement strand
CGACGAATACGGGCGTATCAGACTCAGCCCTCGCGAAATTGCGTCCGCGTGGTCATCCGCATTGCCTCCAGCGCCTCGTCCGGCAAGAAGTAAGCCCACGAAGTGGCGACAAACGCCTATTCCAAAGAAATTGCCGACTTTTCCATCACCACGGCCGCCTCTTTTACGAAGCACGAGGCCGGAAGCCGCGCCAGCCTAGCCGAAGAACCCTCAAACGGTTGAAAAGTATCGCCATCGCGGCCGATTCCTTTCAGAAACCGAGAGATGAACCTATCGAAACCGTCCAAGCTCGCCTTTCTCCTCTTCTTCATAGCCGGCCTTTTCCCCTGCTTTGCGGAGGCGGACGAAAAGACCGTGCTCTGCTTCGTTTGCCACAAGACCTCACACGGCTTTGGAAAGCATGAATACGCTGCAGGCTCCCAGTTGATTGGAGACTGGCTAGAAGAAGCCTATCCGGGCATGGTCGAGAGCCGCTACTCCATCGGCTGGCCCGCCGACGAGGCCGGCTTCTTCAAAGGCGCAGACGCAGTGATTTTTTTCTGTACGGGAGGCGGGCGGCACCTAGTCATGGGGCACACAAAGCAATTCGACAAGCTGATGCGCTCGGGCACTGGAATCGCCTGTCTGCACTACGGAGTTGAAGTCCCCAAAGGAGTGGCCGGCGAGGGCATGCTCAACTGGATGGGCGGCTACTTCGAGACGAATTGGTCCGTCAACCCGCACTGGATTCCGTCCTTCGAGGTCTATCCCGACCACGAAGCCGCCCGCGGTCTGAAAGCCTTTAAGATGGACGACGAGTGGTATTTCCACATGCGTTTCAAGGAAGGCATGAAAGGCGTGACGCCCATCCTCTCCGCTCCAGCACCCGCCTCGACCATGAGCCGCCGCGACGGACCCCACTCCGGCAACCCCGCGGTCCGGGCCGCCGTGGCGGCCGGCAAGCACCAACACGTGGCTTGGGCCTACCAGCGCGGCAAGGACTATAACGAGGGGCGCGGGTTCGGCTTCACGGGCCTGCACTACCACTGGAACTGGGAAGAAGACAACTTCCGCAAGTGCGTGCTCAACGGCGTGGCTTGGGCGGCCAAGCTTCCCATTCCGAAAAACGGTGTCGAAACGCCACGCCCCAACCGCGAGTTCCTGGAGTCCAACATCGTCGAGTATGGCGGCGCCCAAGGCCGCAAAGCTCCGCCGAAAAAGAAGTAGCGGGGCTACGGCCTCCTCGACGGACAGGTCGGCTTAATCGCCACCTGCGAGAAGACTTCACCCGGAATGTCTCGCCACAATCGGGCCTTTTCTGTTTTTCCAAAAACCATGACCACGCAACAAAGTTTCTCTCCGCCGGATCGTTTGCTTATGGGGCCAGGACCCAGCGATGTTCCACCCTCCGTGCTCGCCGCTATGAGCAAGCCACTCGTAGGCCACCTGGATCCCACCTTCGTCGACATGATGGAGGCAATCAAGGCAATGCTACGCCAAGTTTTCCTTACAGAAAACGAAATGACCTTCCCCATCAGCGGAACGGGCAGCGCGGGTATGGAGTTTTGCTTTGTCAATCTGATTGAACCTGGTGACGAGGTGATCATCGGCATCAACGGCGTATTCGGAAATCGAATGGCAGATGTCGCCGCCCGTTGCGGAGCCAAGGTCACAAAAGTTGAGGCCGAATGGGGCCGAATCATCGAACCTCAACAGATTGCGGAGGCCTTGGGTAAGGTGGATAATCCTAAGCTCGTAGCCCTGGTTCACGCGGAAACCTCAACCGGTGCCCTAACTCCAGCGGAAGAAATCTCAAGATTGGTTCACGACGCAGGCGCCCTCCTGCTACTAGACACCGTGACCTCCCTCGGCGGTTGCCCCGTCCGAATTGACGATTGGAACGTGGACGCCGTGTACTCCGGCACACAGAAATGCCTGAGTTGCCCCCCTGGCCTATCTCCCGTCTCCCTCAGTCAGCGAGCCATGGAAAAGGTCAAGGCACGCAATAGCGGGGTTAAAAGCTGGTACCTCGACGTAAACTTGCTTGCAAACTATTGGGGGGAAGGCGCCCGAGTCTATCACCATACAGCACCCATTTCTATGAACTATGCCCTTCACGAATCCTTACGGATCGTGCTCGACGAAGGGCTGGAAAACCGCTGGAAACGGCATGAATCGAACCATCTCCGATTAAAGGTCGGCCTAGACGAAATCGGCCTCAAACTAACCGCCCAGAAAGAGCACCGCCTTTGGCAATTAAACGCAGTGGGCGTTCCCGAAGGCGCAGACGAAGTGGGCGTGCGCATGGCCCTTCTGAACGACCACGGCATAGAAGTAGGACCTGGACTGGGGCCCCTGCAAGGCAAAGTCTGGCGAGTGGGACTAATGGGACACAGTTCCTGCCCAGAAAATGTAGACCGCTTCCTTGCCGCCCTCAAAAGCCTGCTTTAACATGGCTTTTCCTCGTGTCGCCATAACCACTGGAGACCCCGCTGGTATAGGGCCGGAGGTTTGCCTGCGGTTGCTGGCTAATCCAATGGTGAAAGAGGTTTGCCTGCCCATCGTGTTCGGAGACCGAGTAGTTCTCGAAAAGACTGCCGAAGAATGCGGTCTTGCAACCCCTTACAAAGTAGTTGGTAGCTTGGAAGAGGCTACCGACCCTTGCATTCTGGATTTAGGTCAAATCAACGGCGATGAATACCAAACCGGCTCCGTTAATACCGCCACGGGACTGGCAGGCTATAGGTATGTGACCGAGGCCATCGACGCTGCCCTCGCGGGCAAGGTGGACGCCGTTACCACAGGTCCCCTCAACAAGGAGGCCCTCCGAATGGCGGGGGTGCCTTTCCCGGGCCACACCGAAATCTTCGCCGACCGCACACAAAGCGAACGATCCTGCATGTTGCAATACTCTGAGGAAGTTCGATGCGTTTTCGTCACCACTCACGTGGGCTACTTCGAAGTACCGAATTTGCTAACCTTGAAACGGATCCTCGACGTCATCGAACTAGGTGCAGAGGCCATGGAACGCATAGTGGGACACAAACCACGCCTCCTCTGTTGCGGACTCAACCCCCATGCAGGCGAAAACGGGCTCTTCGGTAATGGCGAGGAGGAAAAGCTCATCGCTCCCGCCTTGGAAGAGGCCCGGAAGCGCGGCATCGACGTAACCGGCCCCCTGCCCCCGGACACCATTTTCCTGCCTGAACGCCGCAAGCAATACGACTGCGTGGTCTGCATGTACCACGACCAAGGTCACATCCCATTGAAAGCTTTGGCTTTCGACAATGCGGTCAATACTACCCTCGGACTTCCAGTCATCCGAACATCCGTTGACCACGGCACAGCCTTGGATATCGCTGGAAAAGGTATCGCAAATCCGAACAGTTTGATTGAGGCAGTTAAGCTTGCCCTAAGGCTTGCGAACAAAGAATCCTAACCAACCTCTGCTCTCTTCCATTCAAGCCGAGCAGTTCATGATTTTTTCCGCTCTTCCCAATAGGTGAGTTCGTATTCATGGCAACTCCCCTGAAGGTCTTCCAACTTAGATCTGAAGAAAGATTCCGCATCCCTCACTCCCTTATTGTAAGCGTAAGGCCCGATTTCCTTGATAAAATAATCTAGAAGTAGTTCTGCTTTGAGATTTCCAATCTCTTCATCCCATTCTTTCAAAACATACTTTTGGATCGAAGTAATGACACCCGCGACTTCTTCTTTGGTTAATTCTATTCGCATTGCAATGACTCACTCCATTCAAATTAAATATAATAGGTAGTCTTGCAGAAGTTCAAGCAGTTCGCTTCAAGATGTAACCCGTTTGGTCTACTTGATTCAGCCATGAAATCATTCCTTTTATTGTTTCTTATGCTTACCCTCCCATGCATTTGCTTCGGTGCCAAGGAAAAGCCCAACGCCCTGTTCATTGCAATCGACGACTTGAACGACTGGGTCGGTTGCATGAAGGGTCATCCCCAGGCAAAGACCCCCAATATCGACCGACTGGCCGAGCGTGGCATGCTCTTCACCAACGCCCATTGCCAGGGCCCGATCTGCGGGCCGTCGCGAGCCTCTCTTCTTTCGGGCTTTTACCCACACCGCACGGGCATCTACCAGCAACCCGGAGGCAAGGCCATGGAGAAGGATGAGAAGTTTTTCCACGGACGGATGATTC
>CAXGVD010000306.1:0-4155 GCA_964012695.1 uncultured Opitutia bacterium | reverse complement strand
CGAGGGGGTAGCGGGAGGGGTCCGCTTCACTTCGTTCCAGAACGCCGCGGGCGTAGAGGAGGCGAAGGAGGCGCTCGGCGTCCCGTAGCGTGCCTTCGAAGCCCGCTACTGTGGAGGCTTCGCGGGCTCCGAGAGAGTGAGGGGCATCTTGGAAGGAGCGCAGTAGAAGCGCGGCCCATTCCTTCTTTTCGCCCGAGCCGGCGATGGCTCGGCGGGCTCGGCGGTCGATGGCTCGGATCCAGTCCTCGTCGGGAAGGGAGCGGTGGCCGGCGACGCGGCGTACCATCTCCTCGATGGCTTCCTCGGCGGCGACTTGGAGGTCGGCGTCGATACTTAGCCGGATTGAGGCGCCTTTGCGGGGAGGTTTGGTTTGTACGCGCTCGAAACGGGAGCCCATGGGGTCCACTCGCCAAATATCTCCGCCATCTTTGCCGCGTAGCCGTTCGTCAAACTGCTTTTCGATGCCCGCCTTGCCCGAGCGTCCCTTGAGGGCGAAGGTGGCTAGGTCGGCTCCCGGAATGGCGTTTTCGTCGGCAACGTAGCCCCCGCCGACATAGCCGAGGGCGTGGGAGGCGGCAGAGTCTAGGGGGTAGTGGCGTACGGCTTCGGCGACGATGCGCACAGGCGAGTCGGCGGGGAGGCTTTCGACCAAGGCGGCATATTCGGCGGGTTCGAGGTTTGTGGCCAGTTCCATGGGGAGCACGAGCCGGCGGTGGTAGTGGCTCTTGAGTTCGCGCAGGGTCAGCTCTTTGCGGCGTCCGCAAATTTGGTTGATTTCGGCCAGGTATTTTCCGACGACGGCGAGCCTGGCCTCCCAATCCAGTTTGATTCCGTCGAGGCGTACGGGGCCGCTGGGAGGGAGGTCGGGAGCGAATGAAGCTTCGCAAAGACCGGCAAAGTTCACTTTTACGGGACCTACGGTCTCTTCGATGCGGAGGTCGGGTAGGCGGTTGGGGTTTAAGGTGCGGATTTCCGCGTGCCAAGCCTTGTCTTGGTTTTGCTCCACGTAGATGCGTTCGTTTTGGAGGTAAAGCTTCACTCGAAAGGAGCTTGCGGGTTTGCCCGAAAAGATTACGGGCCGGCCTGCGGGTAAGCCGCCAGACAAGGCGATTGAGAGGGCTCGGCCTGCGGGTAGGGGAGCGGCTTCGAGGAGCTTGGCCTTGAGTTTACGGGCCTTGCGGACGAGCTCGATTTTCTTGCCGTGTATTTCTTTACGGAGGGTTTCGAGGTTGATGACTGCGGAGAAGTGGGCTCGGTTGCCGATCAGGAGGGTGCCGTGCCGGTCGAAGATGTCGCCACGCGGGCCCGGGCGGAGTATGCGGCGGTGGGCTTGCTTGCGTTCCCTTTCGGCGAATTCTTCCGCTTGGAAAAGTTGGCGATAGCCTAGGGTGGTCGCGAGGAACAACAGGGCGAGGGCGCAGAGTGCGTAGATGGGACGCAGGCGCCGGGCGTCGGGGAGGTGTTTTTCCGCGATCATTCGGTTGGGGCCACTTCCTCGGGGGTTTGCTCGCTTCCGGAGATTTGAAGGATGCGGTCTTGGAAGGAAAGGAACCAGAGGGCGACTGGGAGGAGTAGGAGTTGGGAGACCAGAAGGTCGAGGCCGAGGCGCGGAAACGGGGTAGCTGTTCCTTCCGGCAGGGTGAGCAGGCTCAGGAGGCCAAGGGGCAGTAAAAGGGCGAGGTTCCCTGCTTGCTGGTAGAGCATGGAGCGCAGACCACGGAGGAAGCGCAGGCTCTCGCCGGCTTCTCTCGTTACGAGTAGGCAGAGGACGAGGCCGAAGGCGTGAAAGCCGAAGGGCAGGGGTGTGGCTGCGTCTAGCCAAAGGCCCGTGAGAGCGGTGACGATGATGCCCCTTCGCAGGTCCAGCCGTGTGGCGGCGAAGAGGAAGAACAGTCCGGGAAGGTGGAAGTGTAGGCCGTGGCGGGTCCAGAAGTCGTTCCAAGAGACCAGAAGCAGGCCCGCGAGGAGGTTTCCCGCGAGTGCGAGGAGGGCGTCGAGATTCGGGTGTCTCACGGGATGGCCTCGGTTTGAGGGAGGACAACGGTTACTTCCCTCAGACTCGCAAGACGGAGGTCCAGCTCCACGCGGCCTGACTTGAAGAGGCCGTCTTCCCCCCCTTCGAGTTCGTGCACGATGCCGATGAGTATGCCTTCGGGGAAGGTTTCTCCTAAGGGTGAGGTGAGGAGGCGAAGGGGGGCGTCGGGTGCGGGTGAGACATCGTGAGGCACGTCTCGGACGATGCCGAAGGGCTTGCCGCCGGGGGGCAGACCGCCCCCCTGGAAGGTGACGGGGCGGACATCTCCCTCGAAGTGGGCGGCCACTCGGAAGCGTGGACTGCATACAAGGCGAACTGCGGCGGAGCGGGAATCAACCTCCACGATGCGGCCCGCCACGCCGCCGGCGTGGATGACGCCTGCGCCTTTCCGGAGGCCGTGGGACTCGCCTTTGCGGAGGGAAAGGGTCTGCCACCAGGAGGAGAGATCACGGCGGGTGACGCGGGCGTGGAGGAAGCCGAACTCGGGCGAGGGCCGGAGTCGGAGGAATTGTTCCAACTCTTTGGTTTCGGCCCGCAGGGTCTGGAGCCTTTTCACTTCCTCTTCCGCTTGGGCGGTCTGCGGGGCTAGGACCTCGATGCCGGCGCCCGCCCGGGCGGCGTCCCGGCCTTTCTCGACAAGAGTGCTCTTGGAGTCGGCGAGGTGGCCCCAGTAGTGGGTTAGGTCGTCCACCCTTGAGGTCATGTCGAGCAGGGGTGCTTGAAACTCCCGAAAGCCCGAGCGGGTGGCCAGCTTCCAACTAGCGGGAATCAGCCACCAGACGACGAGAAAGCCGGCGAGAACGAGAAAGGGCTTGGCCCGTTCGGTGGACTTGTCCCCGGCCACGACGGCTGGCCTCAGTGCGTGACGAGGCGGTCGATTTGCTCGCGGCTGAAGTGTCCCAGGTGCTGAAGGAACTTCCCCGTGCCGTTGGCCACGCAACAGAGCGGGTTCTCGGCTTGGAGGACGGTGAGGCCAGTGGCGTCGCTGATGACCTTGTCCAGTCCACGGATGAGGGCACCACCGCCGGCGAGGACGATGCCCCGGTCGATGAGGTCGGAGGCGTGTTCGGGTTGGCAGCGGTCGAGAGCGTTCTTCACCAGTTCCACGATTTGGGTGACCACTTCTTTGAGAGCCTCCTCGCGTATTTCCTGGGAAAGGATGTCAACGGTTTTTGGGAGGCCTGCGGTGGCGTCCCGTCCTCGTACGGCCATGGTGAGTTCACCGCTGTCGATAGGGGCGGCGGAGCCCACCGTCACCTTGATTTCTTCGGCGGTCCGCACGCCGATTAGGAGGCCGTAGGCTCGTTTCATGTAGGCCATGATGGCCTCGTCCAGTTCGTCGCCGCCCACCCGGATGCTTTTCTGGTAGGCCACGCCTGAAAGGGAAATAATGGCCACCTCGGTAGTGCCGCCACCAATGTCCACGATCATGTTGGCGTATTCGTCCTCGATGGGGAGGTCGGCTCCGATGGCGGCGGCCATAGGCTCTCCGAGCAGGAGAACTTCGCGGGCACCAGCTCGAATGGCAGAGTCCTTGACGGCCCGCTTTTCCACTGCGGTGATTCCGGAGGGGACGGCCACAACCACGCGTGGGGGGACCATCTTGCGCTTGTGGACCTTTTGGATGAAGTAGCGGAGCATGGATTCGGAAATTTCGAAGTCCGCTATAACCCCGTCCTTCATGGGGCGGAGGGCCTCGATGGTGCCGGGGGTCCTGCCCAGCATGCGTTTGGCGTCCGCTCCCACGGCACAGACCTTCTTGCTGGTCTTGTAGCGGGCCACGACGCTTGGCTCGCTCAGTACGATTCCTCGGTCTCGGACGAAGACGAGGGTATTGGCCGTGCCGAGGTCTATGCCGACGTCGTTTGAAAGAAAGCCGAAGAGATTTCCGAGCATAAGTAGTCCGAATGCGTGTAAAGTTCCGATTGGGTTTGCCGCACTACCCCCGCGCCTGTCAAAGATAAAGGTCGACAGGACTCCATTTTGGCTGGTTTTTTGCGAAAATGTGCGAAGACGCGCCGTAGTGGTTTGTTTCAGGCTTCCGATTTCGGAGCCTTGACAGAGAGGGCGAGTTTTTCGGCCAGCAGGATGAGGAAGAGGCCGGAGGCGGCGAGGAAGAG
>CAXGVD010000305.1:0-4163 GCA_964012695.1 uncultured Opitutia bacterium | reverse complement strand
CCAAGATCGCGCTGCCACATTTTCTTTCCATCCAAGCTCAAGGCTGTAACGAGGAGTTGCTCGGGGTCGGACCAGACTAGGATGACGCCGTGCTCGTCCACGCAGGGCGTGGCGGAAGCGAAGTCGTTGTCCCGATGCAGGCGATGCCGTTTTACCGGATAATCGCGGCGCCAAAGGATTCCGCCGCTGCCAGCGTCGATGCAAAGGACGCTGCGATGCTCCTTCTTTGCATGGTCACCCATGAGAAAGAGTCGCTTGCCCCATAATACCGGTGAACTGCTGCCCTGCACGGGCAGGTCGATTTGCCAGTTGTAGTCATCAGCAGTCCATTTGAGGGGGAAGTCGGTCGCCTCGCTGATCCCCGACCCATTGGGGCCGCGAAAGCGCGTCCAGTCCTGCGCGGGGGTCTCGACGCATGGAAGCAGCAAAGACAGAAGCAAAAGACAAAGAACGGAACGCAGGCCGCACCCGGGCAGTCGAAGCAAGTTGCTGAAGGCTGAAGGATGGAATTTTTGAAAACTGAGGTTCACGCTTGCTCGTGGCTAAATGTTGGTTGGATTCGCCATTACTGATTCACCGAAACTGAGAAAATGACGATTATAAAAGCTCAGCCAAAACACGATGATCATGAAGTCCCTTCGTTAGCAACTGCTTCGTTGCCTGACTGCCCCTCCGGCGGAAATCCAAGCCTTTTTTCCGAAAACAAAATATCCGAAGGAGTTTTGCCGTTTGTAAGGATGGGAGTGCGTGCTTTCGCCTTGTCGGGATTAGTGGGTTGTTCAAGCTGGGGGGATGAAGTTTTCGGTTTCTGTTGCGTGTGCCGTCGTGAGTGTGGTGGCGGTGGTTGCGTTTGGGAAACCATTGTCGCCGGCGGAGGCGTTGGCTTCCTTTCGCTTGGAGAGCGAGGACCTGCGGGTTAGTTTGGTGGCGGCAGAGCCGGAAGTGGTGGACCCGGTTGCCGCTTGCTTCGACGAGGCCGGTCGGCTTTACGTTGTTGAGAGTCGGGGGTATCCGCATCCGGGGAAAGGCTTGCCAGATGAGAAGAAGGGTGTGGTGGCTCGGCTTTTGGATGCGGATGGAGACGGACGTTTCGAGAAGCGGACGGTTTTTGCGGCGGGCTTTGTTTTTCCTAACGGCATCCTGCGGTATGGGACGGGCTTTTTCGTTACGGACGCTCCGAATGTTTGGTGGTTGGAAGATGCGGACGGGGACGGGAAGGCGGAGAAGCGGGAAGTGGTGCTGACGGGCTTTTCCACGACCAGCAGCAGCGAGCAGTTGAGGGTGGCTTCGCCAACTTTGGGGCCGGACGGTTGGGTGTACCTGACGAGTGGTTTGACTGGCGGTTCCGTGATCTCGCCTAGGCATCCCGAGCGACCAGCGGTGTCGGCGAAGAAGAACGATTGGCGCTTCCATCCCAAAACCTTGGAGGTGGAGGCGTTGACCGGCTCGGGCCAGGTGGGACAGGCCTTCGATCACGAGGGACGGCGCTTCGTTTGCGACAACAGGCGCCCGCTCAGTTGGGTGGTTTTTCCTCCCGGCGTCTTGGAGCGGAACCCGAACTTGCTCGGGGCTTCCGCCGTGATGGACTTGGCTGATCCGGGCATGGCAACGCCCTTGTTTCCGCTTTCTCCCGACACCACGGCGGCCAGCTTCATTCCCAAGCTCATGCACAAGCCGCACGCGGGCAGCTTCACTTCATCTTGCGGGCTTTGCTTCTATTCCGGAACGGCCTTACCGAAGCATCGCGGAGCTTTCTTTATCTGCGAGCCCGCCCAGAATCTCGTCCATTGTCGCTTTACCGTGGAGACGGCGGATGCTTTCACTTCACGGCCTTCGTCTGAGGGGCGTGAGTTTCTGGCTTCGCCAGACCAGTGGTTCCGTCCCGTCTTCGCCTTCAACGGCCCCGATGGCGCTTTGTACCTTTGCGACATGTACCGCAAATATGTTGATCACCCCAACTACTTGCCGGAGGAGGCCGCCGCCAAGATGGATTTCGAGGCGGGCCAAAGGCGTGGGCGCATCTGGAAGGTTATCTCGACGAAGGGCAAGGATGAAGCCTTGGCTGCACGGTTGCCCAAGGCTCGGGGCGTGACCCTCGCCATACGCCAAGCTTTGGCTGCGAAGGGCGATATCGCCACCTTGGCGCGCTTGGCCGAAAAGGCGGGAGGCAACCGATGGTTTCGGGCGGCCGCCTTCAGTTCCTGTCCGGGGAAGGCGAAGGCCTTGCTGGAAAAGACTTCGGTCGAAGCTATGCCCGTCGTCATCGAGGAAGCGGCCCTCTTGGCGGCGAAAGAGGAGCCAGCGGGTAGCCTGTACGAGGTGGTCTCGGAGGTCCTTAAAAAACGCAAAGGGTGGAGCTTCTCGCAACGCTTCGCCTTCTTGCTCGGTTTTCCCGAGAGCTTGCGGAAGCCGTACTTGGACGAACTCGTTCCCATCGCCCGCAAACGCGTCGTCTATCCCGCCGGGCCTCTCGGCGAACGTTTGCTCGCCGCGCGTTTCCTCCCCAAGAACAAGAGCAACGGGGCCCTGCTGCTGAAGCTTGTCCAGTCGGGGCAGGAGTCCGTGCTTCTGGACTCCGCCCTACGCGGCGTTGCGGAAACGGACGACGCCGACCTCGGAAAGAAGTTGCTCGGCTTGTGGCCGGGGCTGGACGTTCCTGGTCGGGTGGCGCTGGTCGAGGCCGTGACGAGTCGTCGGGCTTTTCACTCGCTCGTCCTCGACGCCATTGACGCAGGTGACCTGCCCCTCCACGCCGTGCCGCTTCATTTTCGCAACCGCTTCACGAGCAATCCCGCGGTGAAGGAACGGGCTAGTGCCCTGTTCGAGGCGTCCGAAAACTCCGACCGGATGAAGGTCTATCGGGCGCACAAGGCCGTTCTGACCCTTCCCGCCGATTCCGCCGAGGGCAAACCCACCTACCAACGATTTTGTGCGAGTTGCCACCGATTCGGTGAGCTCGGGCACGAGGTGGGGCCGGACCTCTCCGGTTACCGCAACCAGCCCGCCGATGCCCTCCTGCTTCACCTTCTCGTTCCCAACCGGGAGGTGTTTCCGAACTACGCCTTGTACGTTGCCGAGACCAAGACCGGAGCTTCCCACGCGGGTATCCTCGCCGAGAAGACCGGCCATGCCGTAACCCTTGTCCTGCCTCTCGGGCAACGTGTCACACTGCGGCGTTCCGAACTGAAGTCCCTTCGAGCCTCCTCCGTGTCCCTTATGCCGGACGGCCTCGAAAACGGGATGACTCGGCAAGAGCTTGCTAACCTGCTGGCATTTCTGAAGCAGTGAACAATCGCCGGGCGATTTTGATTGGCGTAGCCTTGTTCGGGGCGCTGGCCTTTGTAGCCCTTTACCCGGCGTGTCTCGTTGGACGGTTGTCCGTCCTGCACATCGTGGCCTTGATCGGAGCTCTCGTCGGGGTTTCGGCGTTTGCTCGCCTCCGCTCGATTCCTCTTTGGTTTCGGTTGCTTGCGTTCACTATATTGTTTCTGCCTGCGGCGTTGGAGTTCCTCTATGCGGTGAGATTCGGGATGGGTTGGGACCAATCCGCCCTGCACGCCGTCCTGCAAAGCAACGTGACGGAGGGTATGTCATTCGTATGTGAGTTCTATTCTTTTCGTCACGTGCTGCTGTTCGTTGCCTGCCTTGCCGTTCCGCCCGCGTTTCTCTGGTGGGCGGGGAAAACGAAGGTTTGGAACCGGGCAGCTAAGCCCGTGTTCGCATGTCTGCTGCCGGCCTTTTTGCTCCTACCCTCCACGCAGGGAGTTCTTGCGGGTTACTTGGCCTACCGAGCCGAGTTGGCTAACTGGAAGAGGGAATTGGAAAAACGTCGACTCGGCCCACTTGAGGCGGAAACGCCTTGGCGAGACGAGGCCTATCTCGTGGTTATCGGGGAGTCTGCATCGCGCAGGCATTGGTCGTTGTACGGTTACGACAGGAACACCACTCCGGAAATGGAAGCCATTCCCGACCTCCGGGTCTTCCGTGACGTTGTTTCCACTCACTCTCACACGAGCCCCGCCTTGACCAAGGCTCTCACCGCCTCGCTCGTGTCCGACTCCGACACCTACGCCTCCCCCGGTATCCTTGACCTCGCCAACGCCGCCGGCTTCACCACTTACTGGCTTAGCAACCAGCAACGCATGGGCCCGTGGGACAACCCC
>CAXGVD010000304.1:0-4187 GCA_964012695.1 uncultured Opitutia bacterium | reverse complement strand
CGAACTGAAAGGCAGGAACTTCGCCCAAGGACGCAAGATGTTTGCGGCGGGGGGTTGCTTCGCCTGTCACCGCTTCGGCAACAAGGGCGGCATGACCGGGCCGGACCTGACGGGCTCCGGCGGACGCTACTCCTCCCGTGACTTCCTCGAGCAAATCATCCACCCGAGCAAGGAAATCAACGAGCAATTCGTCCCCACCACGGTGAAATTGAAGAACGGCGACGTCCTGACCGGCGTGGTAGTCAACCTGAACGGGGAGCGCGTCACCCTCAACACCGACATGTTCGACCCCAACCAACGCGTCAGCGTGAACCGTCCCAACGTGGAGAGCGTAGAACCATCCAACGTTTCCCCCATGCCTCCGGGCCTCCTCAACATGATGCGGAAGGAGGAAGTCATGGACCTCGTTGCCTACGCCCTCTCCGGCGGCGACCCCGAACATCCCGCCTTCAAGAAATAGGGATCCGTCAACACACGGGCACAAGTAAATTCTTTCCGTGAAAAGAACCGCTCTCACCCTCATCCTGTGTCTCGCCTCCGCCCTACGGGTCGAGAGTAACGAAACCTACGCCGTCCAGCCCATTCCCGACGATATTCGGCAACGACTGGGATTGGACGAGTTCTACCAAAAGCGCGTCGTGGTGGGAGGCTTTTCCATCGTGGGGTCCGCCAAGACGTCCGACTTCGCCCTCGCCGAAGCTGGCTACCTCGTACGCCGAATGGTGGGCGAGCGAGACGACTTGCTGGCCGCCCTCGACGCAAACAAGACGCGCCTCGCCATCATGGCCCGCACGGAGTTCACCACCCACCTCCCCGAGCACGCCAACCTGCGCCCCGCCCTCTATTGGAACAAGCGTGCCCGAGGTCTCGGAGCCGACCCTTCAAGCGAGCGACCCTGCGTGAGTTGCGGCGAGGAAAATCTCATCGGTCTGGAGACCGACCCCTACGCCAAGGAAAGTATCCTCATTCACGAATTCGCCCACGCCCTCCATCGCCCCGCCCTAGTAAACCTCGACCCCACCTTTCAGGACCGCCTCGACGCCACCTACGAGAAGGCCATCGAGAAAGGTCTCTGGCGAGGTGCATACGCCGCCACCAATTCCCACGAGTACTGGGCCGAGGGCGTGCAATCCTGGTTCGGTTCCAACCGGGAGAACGACCGCGAACACAACCATGTGAACACCCGGGCCGAACTCCTCGCCTACGACCCCGACCTCGCCAAGCTCATCGAGAAAGTCTTCGGCTCCCGCAAATGGACCTACCGGAAACCCGCGGACCGCAAACCGCCCTCCGCTCACCTAAAGGGCTTCGACCTCGCCAAGGAAGCCCCCTTCCGCTGGCCCCAGGAACTCACTACTTGGTACGAACGTTTCGAGCAGGGCCTAGAAAGTCTAGCTCCCACAGGCGCGCCCGAACTCAAGCCCATGAAGTCTAACGCCAAAAAAGCACGCCGCTCCAGCCAATCCTCCCGTAAGACCCAGTTCTATCTCCGCAACCTTTCCGACACACCCGTCCGCGTGGACTGGATAAACTTCGAAGGCGAACCCGTCCGTTACGCCGAACTTCGCCCCAAGGACCACCGCCAATTCGGCTCCTTCTCCAAACACGTCTGGCAACTAACCCACCCCGACACCAACATCATCCTAGCCCGCTACCGCCTCCCCGACGCCGACGCCTCCCAAGTTAACCTCAAGACATCCACCCCGCTTGACCCTACGCAAAAAAGGTAGGCTCCAGCGGGAAAGTGCTTCCGGAATTCCTCCTTTGCCTCGCATTCGCCTACGTATACCGGCAAAAACATTTTCTGTCCATATTCGCTGCTGACGGGAGTGAACAGTTGTATTGAGCGTCCTTCAAGACTGGCAAAATGACGAACCTGGGTATTGGATAAACTTCTTGATCAATAACTTATGGCTCTTTGAGGATATTGGTTTTAAATATGTCCAACTTTTTATAATGAATGACGAGGGCATCCTATCATCATCAAACACTTCGTGCTATAGTAGTTTTAAAGCAATCAGAAGTATTTCATTCGTCATGTTAACCCGCATCCTCAATACACCCTCCCCATTCGTCGTTACGTTCGTTTGCGCCATCTTTTGCCTTGCGGCCGAGCTGCAAGCCGAATCTTCCAAACTCTCCCAAACGGACGCCGAGAGTCTATTCGCCGCCAAGTTGGCTCCGCTCTTCAAGCAAAAGTGCCTCGCCTGCCACGGCGACGACCCAAAGAAGCTCAAGGGCGACTTCGACATACGTTCCCGATCCACCCTCCTGCGCGGCGGCGAAAGCGGCCAACCCGCCGTCATCCCCGGCGCACCTGCGAAAAGCTCCCTCCTACTCGCAGTCACTTGGGAGAGTGAAGACCTCGAAATGCCCCCCAAGGAAAACGACCGCCTCGACGACGAGCAAATAGGCTGGATCCGACAATGGATTGCCGCCGGAGCTCCGTGGCCCGAAGACATGAAAGCCGCTCTCGCCCAGGCGGGCGCCCGCTGGGACGTCAAGGGCAGCGTCACCGTCCCCACCTCCGGCGGCCTCGACGAAAGCTGGACAAATCGTAAGTACGACCCCGAAAACCTCTGGGCCTACCAACCCATTCGCAAGCCGCCCGTCCCGAAAGTCCGCAATTCGCAAGCAATCAACAAGCCGCAAACTGCAAGCCGCAACCCCATCGACGCCTTTATCGAAGCCCGCCTCCCCGAAGGCCTGACGCTCTCACCGCAAGCCGACCCCGTCACCCTCCTTCGACGCGTCACCTATGACCTCACCGGCCTCCCTCCCACCCCCAAGCAACTGGTAGCCTTTCGCCAAGCATGGAAGGCCGATGCGGACCAGGCTTGGACCGCCCTCGTCCAACGCCTCCAAGCCTCTCCCCACTACGGCGAGCAAATGGCCACCCGTTGGCTCGATGTCGTCCGCTACGCCGATTCCGCCGGCTTTTCCAACGACTACCCGCGCCCTCACGCCTGGCGCTACCGGGACTACGTTGTCCGCGCCTTCAACGAAGACAAGCCCTACGACCGCTTCGTCCAAGAACAAATCGCCGGCGACGAAATCGCCCCCAACGACCCCGAAAGCATCCTCGCCACCGGCTTCCTCCGCATGGGACCGTGGGAGCACACCAGCATGAGCGTCGCCGCCGTCACCCGCCAGCAGTTCCTCGACGACGTAGTCAACTCCGTCGGCGTCACCTTCCTTGCCACCGAACTGCGCTGCGCTAAGTGCCACGACCACAAGTTCGACCCCATCCCCACCAAGGACTACTACCGCATGCAGGCCGTCTTCGCCCCAGTGAAGTTCGAGGAACGCAAGCTCCCGTGGCAAAAGTTCGAAAACCTCTCCGGCCTCGCCGACGACCAAGCCCGCCACCAAAAGCTCAAGCAGGGCAAAGCCATCCGCAGCATCCTCACCCTACCCGAGGATGAACGCCCCGCCAAAGACTTCGACAAGGACTCCGAGAAATACGGCCACGCCAAGGTCGCCCGCAAACGCTCACAGCAACTCGGCTACCAACTCAAGCGTGGAACGCCCCTCGCCTTCAGCGTATCCAGCTCCAACGACGAACGCATCCACGTCCTCAAGGGCGGCTCCATCGAAACCCCTGCCGAACCCGTCTCCCCCGGCGTCCTAAGTCTCTTCGCAGGCTCAGAGGAAGCCTCCGCGGTGACCGACCAAAAGGCCGGCCGTCGCCGGGCCCTAGCCGACTGGATTGCCTCCCCCGACAACCCCCTCACCACCCGCGTCCTCGTCAACCGCCTCTGGCAATGGCGTTTCGGCCAAGCCCTCGCAGGCAACCCCAACAACTTCGGCGGTACGGGCAAAAAACCCACCCACCCCGAACTCCTCGACTGGCTCGCCGCCACCTTCGTCGAACAAGGCCGCTCCATCAAGAAACTCGACCGCCTTATCATCTCCTCCGCCGCCTACCGCCGAAGCTCCACCCACCCCGCCTCAGACAAACTCAACAAGCTCGACCCCACCACCACAAGCTACGCCGCCTTCAAACCCCGCCGCCTCACCGCTGAGGAACTGCGTGACGCCATGCTCGCTGTCTCGGGCGAACTGAACCGCGCCCTCGGCGGCATCCCCGTTCACCCCGAAATCAACGAGGAAGTCGCCATGCAACCGCGCCACATCATGGGCTCCGTCGGCCCCGCCTACCAAGCCGACCTCACTCCTGCCCAACG
>CAXGVD010000303.1:0-4217 GCA_964012695.1 uncultured Opitutia bacterium | reverse complement strand
GACCAAGAGCACATCGGGCTTGGCGACCATTACGGCGGCTCCAACCAACCAACACCATACGGGGAACAAGCAGGCGACTTTCACGGCATACCCTTTCTGCGGCGCAGGAACCACTCGGCCACGAAGCAGGCGAGGGCGAGCAGGAAGAAGGGTGTTCGGTGCCAGAGAGGCAGGCGTAAGGTTTCAGTGACAGGAGCCCGTAGACTCGGCAGTTCCGCGGCAAAGGCATCGAGGTCGGCGAGGGTGAGGAGGCGGCCGCCCGTCCTGGCGGCGAGGTCTTCGAGCAAGACTCTATTGGGGGACAGGGAAGCGTACTCGGCGGCGGCGAAGTCCGTGACCCAGCCCGCTCGGGCGCTCCCAAGGATTTTCCCTTCGGGTTCCCGAACCTCCGCCTCGGCGAGGTATCCGCCCGAGGTCCGCGGAACGAAAGAAGCAGCGTAGGAACCAGCTCGTTCGGGTGCGGGCTCCGCTACGAGGGCGAAAGTTTCGTTGGAATCCAGAGGACGGACTTTCAGGACGACCTCCGCGTTGTCAAGCGGGTGAAACTCCTCGTCGCGGACGTTCAGGACGAGGGAACGCCCCGCAGCGCCTTCGGTCCGCCCTACGTCCAACTCGATGGGAACGGGAACGTCCGCCACCAACCGACGGACCAATTGGCGCCAAGCCTTGTCCATGTCGGCCCGGCTTTCGGCGTCCTTCATGCCCCAGCGCCACACGTCACCGAGCAAGCAGGCGAGAACACGGCCTCGGCCGAACTTGTGACCAAGAAGAGCGGGGTGAGATTCTTTTTCGCCATCGGCGCTCGCGGTGGCAAATACAGCAGCTCCCGGCTTGACTCCCCGCACTTGGTTGAGGGAAACGAAGGACGGCATCTCTCCCAAGCGTTTTTTCTCGGCCATCTCGTTGTCACGGAGCCTCGTCCAAGGTTGTAGCCAGCCTTCGCGGGTGAGGTTCAGACGCAAACCGCTCATGGCCCGCGCCTGGCCGGGGCTGTCCAGGTAGGCAGGCAGAAGACTCCCAATAGGCGTGCGAGCGTACTCGCCTTGTCGAAAGGACTCCTGCCCTCCGAGCATGAGTAAGCCGCCGCCTCGGCGGCTCACGAATTCCTGCAAGAGGGCGTGCTGACTCGGGGTAAAGAAGGCGGCCTCCAAATCGTCGAGAATTACGGCGGAATAACCGAACAACTCCTCCTCCGTGGCAGGGAAGCCCGTCTTCAGTTCGTCGGCGTCGCGGGTGTTCAGGCGGATGAGGACGGGCTTGTCGTAGTCCTCCAAGTCTCCCTCCTCGCCCTTGAACCCCCGAAAGAGAGGGTTGGCATCTTCGCCGCCCCGCCCCTTGAAGGCGAACTTGGGCTCCTTCTTGGCAATCCGCACGAGCCCTACCAACGACACCTGCTCGTCCTCCTCCAAGGCCCGACGCAAAAACTTATACTCCCAATTCGCCCGCCCCGACACGTAAAGGATGCGGTAGGGGCCGGAACCTCGATCCACCGTCACCCTACGTTCGTTGTTCGCTTGGGTCGCCTCGGGTTCGTCCCCCGAGGCCGAGACGGCAAGCTTATAGAACAGCACATCCGAGACGGCGGGACGCAACTCGAAGCGGAAGTTGAGCCTGGACTCCTGCCCACCGACGAGAAGCGTCTTTTCCTCCACCTTGCCGACGGGCTTGCCCTCGTCGCCCGGCAACCAAAGCCGCACCGTCACCTTTTCCCCGGCGCAACCCGTTGCCCGGACCCAGGCTGTCAGGGTCACGGGAGCGTCTTCAAAGGAAGTTTGCGAGGTGACGATCTTGCCGAGGGCGACGTCCCGGGCGGGCCTCCCCTTCCCCACAACCACGGGATAGACGGGCGGCAGGCCCGCAAGGTCGGGAAGCCCGTCCTCCAAGTCGGTCGCCACGCCGTCCGTGAAGACGGCAATTCCCGCCAAGGGTTGCCCACGGAAGCGACGTTCCAAGGTGCGGAGGGCGTCACCGAGTCGGGAAGCCTTCCCCGTAAAGACGAGGTCGTCGAAGGTTTCGAGATTGGCCAGGTGCGAGTCGAAACAGTAGCGCTTCAGCCTGAAGTCCTCGGCCAACCGGGTCTGCCAATTCTCGCTGACGGTAGCGAGGGCGGCTTGGACGCCAGCAGAACGAGGGGAAGTTTCGCCCGCGTCAACGAGCTTCATGCCCTCGCTCACGTCCGCAACCACAGCGAAGAGGTTGGCACCGGACTCGGCCCGTTCCTCGGTGACCATGGGGTCGAGCAGGCAGAACAGCAACAGGGCGAAACCAAACAGCTTCAACCCGACGCAGGTCCACAGGACGGGCGGAGACAAGGGCGCTCGCCGGTAACCATAATAGAGCAAAACCGCCGCCGCCGTCAGGGCACCTCCCGCCAAAGGGAGCCAATCCTTGCCCGTGAAGTGGAGGGTCTCCAGCATGGGAAGCCGTGAAGGAACGGTACGGAAAGGAGAACTACTCCTCCTCGCCCTTGCCGAGGCGTAGGTAGTAGCGGCGGACGAGTTCGTCGAACTCATCGGGCACGGGATCGCGGTCTATGGGGGTGAGGGAATCGTCGGGGCGGCGCTTGGCCAGTTCCTCCGCCAAACGCTTGCGGACCTCGTTCAGGGGACCGAGCAGGTTCTTTTGCACAAGTCTCCACTCGGGTTCCTTGGAGTGACGCTTGAACTCGCGGTTCATCTTTCGCAGATCCTCGCGAATGCGGCTCACGCTCTCACGCACTTCGGGCAAGTCCACCGCCTCCTCCACGTCGCGAAGCCTGTCCGTCCACTCGCGAACATCTTCACCCGTAACAGGATTGCCACCGCCGGTTTCGGAAGCAGCGCCTTGGTTCAGGAAGGTAATTTGTTCGTTGGGCCGATCGGTTTGGTTGGGCTGGCCGGGCTCGCGGGGTTGGGTGGACTCGCTATGTTTCCCGGACGGGTCGGAGCTGTCGGACGGACTAGATTTGTCCAACGAGCCAGACGGACCAGATTGCACCGAGGACATTTCACCATCGGGTGATTTCTCAGAGGGAGACCCGCTTGCATCGCTGGAACGGGCGCCTTGCTCGGACAGATCGGACGAACCGGGTTGGCCGGCCTTCCCGCTTGACGACTGGTCCTCTCCAGACGATTCCTCGGACTCTCCAGCTTTGTCGTTTTGCTTGCCAGCGTTCTCTTGGGCCCCTGGCTCGTCCGGGTTTCGCCCATCCCCGAATTGCTCGGTTTCGCCTTCGCCGGGTTTCGACGGTTTGCCTTCCTCGCCTGCGGCCTTCCCTTCCCGGTTTTCGCTTTCTCCCTTTCCTTCGGCTCGTCCCCATTGCAAGGCGTTTTCCAAGGCGGCCAGCTCGTGTTCGGCGAATTTGAGGGCCTCCGTCTCACTGCCAAGCACGCTCTCGGCGGCTTTTTCCACTCCTTGCTTGAGGTCGTCCAGTTCCAGTTGCGAACGTTCGCCAAGGGCCTTGCCCGCCTTCTTGAACTCGCCCCGCCGGAGGTGGTCCACCAGCGTCTCGGGATCGTCGCCGCCTTCCAGTACTTCCTCCAATTCACTGCGGAAGGAATAGTCGCGTAAGGCGTCAGCCTCATCCCGCAGGAGAGTGGATGCGGCGGCGAGGGACTTTTCGGTTTGGTCCCGGTGGGCTTGTCGGAAAGTCTTGTAGAGCTTGCGGTTGAGCAGTGGCTCGACCAGCTCCGACTTCTCCACTACATCCTTCACGTCCTGCAACAGGTCGTTGAGGGCTGCCTTTTGTTGGTCGAAGGCCTCGGCCAACTCATTGCCCGCGTCGCCTTCGTCGTCGGAGAGGGAACGCGGCTTGGCCTTGGCCTCCTCGGCTAACTCTTGGCCGATTTCGCGCTGGCGCTGGGACAACTCGCGGGCGTCGCGGCGCAGCTCGCGCATATCCTCAGCAAATTGCACCGAGGTCTTCTCGCGCAGCTCGTCCCTGATCTCCTTCAAGTCCTTCTCCGCTCGGGTTCCCGAGGCCACGGCTTCGGACAGCTTGCCTTCACGGAGTTGCTCGGCAGCCTTGGTCATCTCACTCCGGGTCTTGTCCAGGAGACACCGCTCCTCCGCAGTGCGGGAACGGTTCTCGGGGCGCTCCATGCGTTGCTTAAGTTCGTCGAGGTCGTTCAGGTTGCGGCGTTGCTCGTCCCGGAGACGCTTAAGTTGCCGCTCGATTTCCGCATGTTTCTCGGGCGTCTCGGAAGCTCGCAGAGCGTATTCGGCTTCCTTGAGACGCT
>CAXGVD010000302.1:0-4219 GCA_964012695.1 uncultured Opitutia bacterium | reverse complement strand
GCCTTCGGGGCGGTGGGGGCCGTGGTGAACTTCGCCGTCGCCTTCATCGTCTCCACTAACACCGCGCCCCCGCCGAAGGAGGTGCAGGAACTGGTGGAAAGAATTCGTATCCCTAAAGGCGCGGGAGACGCCGCGGACCACTAAAACCCGCTCTTGGCGCTCGTCCCTCCTTGTAGTTGTACTCGAACCATGAAGTCACGCCACCTCCTACTTGCTCTTCCACTTCTCTTCTCCCCCGCCCTTTCGGCCAAAAGCAAAAAGTCTCCTGCGACCGCGAAAGCTCCCAAGGAGGAGGCTGGTTTCATCTCCATTTTCGACGGTAAGACCCTCAAGGGATGGGAGGGCAAGAAGAAGTTTTTCCGAGTGGAGAACGGGGCCATCGTGGCGGGCTTTCTCGACGCCCGCATCCCCAACAACGAATTCCTAGCCAGCAAGGATGAGCACGGTGACTTCGAACTGCGCTTCGAGGCCAAACTGGTCGGGCAAGGCAACAATGCGGGCGTTCAGTTCCGCAGCCAACGCATTCCCAACAACCACGAGATGGTTGGCTATCAGTGCGACATCGGCGGCTGGCGCAAGGGCTCCATATGGGGGTTCCTCTACGACGAGTCACGCCGCCGCAAGATGCTGGCCGAGGCCCCGCAAGAGGAACTCGAGAAGCATGTGAAGGCCAAGGGCGACTGGAACTCCCTCGTGGTGCGGGCCCAAGGTGAGCGCGTACAAATTTGGGTAAACGGCTACCAAACGGTTGACTTCATCGAGCCCGACGCAAACATTCCTCGCACTGGTCGCTTCGGCCTGCAAATCCACTCCGGCCCGCCCGCAGAGTGTCATTACCGAAACCTTCGCTTTAAGAAACTCTAAACCGCAACGCCCTCCAAAGGAGAAAACGTATCATGAGCCAAAGCCGCAGAACCTTCATCAAGCAATCCGCCCTCGCCTCCACCGCCTTCGGGGCCTTCGCCATCAGCGGAACCAAGTCCTCCGGCAAGGTGATCGGGGCTAATGACCGCATCAACGTAGCCGTTTGCGGCATCAAGGGACGCGGAGGCTCCCACATGGGCTCTCTCGGGCGCGTCAGCAACGTGGCCATCTCCCACCTCGTGGATCCCGACTCCCGCCTCTTCGAGAGCCGCACCAAGTTCGTCAACTCAAAGTTCAAGAATACCCCGGACTGCATTCAGGACGTGCGTAAGGCCCTCGAAAACAAGGATATAGACGTTATTTCCGTGGCCACTCCCAACCACTGGCATAGCCTTATGTCAATCTGGGCTTGCCAGGCGGGCAAGGACGTCTACGTCGAGAAACCTCTCTCCCATAATGTCTACGAAGGCCGCAAACTGGTGGAAGCCGCTGAGAAGTACGGCCGTATCGTACAGCACGGCACCCAGAGCCGCTCCAGCCAAAGCTGGGCCAATAAGGCCAAGGAAATAGCCGAAGGCAAGCACGGCAAGCTGGAGGTCTCCCTCGGCACCTGCCACAAGCGCCGCGGCAGCATCGGCTTCAAGGACGCCAAGACCCCTCCCGCCGAGCTTGACTTCGACGTTTGGACCGGCCCCGCAGAAAAGGAGAAATACCACGAGAACCTCGTCCACTACAACTGGCACTGGTTCTGGGCCTACGGCAACGGCGACATAGGCAACCAAGGCGTACACCAGATGGACATCGCCCGCTGGATGATTCCCGGCGCCATGTGGCCCAAGAGCGTCGTCTCCGTCGGTGGACGCTTCGGCTACAAGGACCAAGGCGAAACCGCCAATACCCAGCTCGCCATCTTCGACTACGGCGAATCCCTCCTCGTTTTCGACGTCCGCGGCCTCTCCGGTAAGAGCAATATGGGTGTATCCAACAAGCAGTACTTCAACAAGGACGCCAAGGTCGGCAAAAAGAAAGTTCTCAAGCTGAAGGGCGTGAAGAGCCCCGTGGCCGACCGTGGCCCCGGAGACAACTTCGCCAACTTCATCACCGCCGTGCGCAGTCGCAAGACCACCGACATGAACGCCCACGTTCTCGAAGGTCATGTCTCCAGCGGTCTCGGCCACATCGCCAACGTTTCTTACCGGCTCGGCGAGAAGCAAGGATTCAGCAAGAAGAGCAAGGCCTTCAGCGAGAACAAAGCCGCCTCCGAGTACTTGGAGCGCATGCAGGAACATCTCAAGGAAAACGGCCTCAAGTTGGAGGGCACCGACTACGTGGTCGGCCGCCACCTCACCTTCGACAGCAAAAACGAGAACTTCGTGGGCGACGACCAGGCCAACAAGCTCCTCACCCGCAACTACCGGGCCCCCTACGTCGTACCCGAAAAGGTCTGAGGGGGAAAATGAGAACAGTCAGGGTTCTGTAAAGTTCTACAGTTCTTGTCCCCTCAGGCGTCCACGTTCGTCTTGACGCTTTCTATGGTGGCGTCGAGCTTAGTGAGACAGGAGGCCCTGCGGTCGTAGGCGTGTTGGCCGTCCTCGGGGCATCCGTAGGGCGATACCCAGCCCATTCCTTTGTCCTCGTGGACTTGGTGGACTTCCCGGAGCCAGCCGGCGATTCTTTCGAGGTTGCGGAGGACGCGATTGCCTTCCCTTGGTTCCTCGTGGGGCCTGCCGTAGGGCATTCGATTGAGGACGTTTCCTTCCTGGTCCTTGGTCTCTTCCCAGGCCACTTCCGCGGTCTCGCAGGCTTCCCAGAAGCGGATTTTAGCGAAATCCACGCAGCCGTCCGTCAGCACCTGGGCCATGGCCTCGATTTCCGGCACCGCCACCTCGGCGAAGCTTTCCTCGCCTTCGTCGCCGTTCACCTTTTCCTCGGCGTCGTCCAGCAGGCGTACCTTTTCGTCCAAGGCGGCGGCCACGGCTTTTACCAAGGCGTAGTTCACCTGACCCTTCAGGTCGCCGTCCAGCATCAGGTCCACGGCGTCGAAGTCCGGTTCGGGGGCGGCGTTTTCGATATTGGACTCGGTTTCGGCCTCAAGGTCGGCCGGTGATTCGGAAGTGGTCTCACTCATGAAAAAAGCTCTCCTTACGGTTGAATGAAAGACAATCTTATTACCTAGGCGAAGAGCGAGTTCCGGGCAATTCTCATTTTGCCGCAGGCCCAACCTTCGGAGGGCGCGTCGGACCCTTCCCGTCCCTTCGAGGCCGGCTTTGACGATTTCCTTGGCTAACGATGAGCTTGCAAGTCGCTAATGAGCAATGACTTGTGAGGGGATTGTAAAAAAACCTTTATTTTTACGTAAGATTTTGGAAACTTTGGCTAATTAATAGGCGAGACAACCGATTGCCAGTCGTTGAACCCAATGTCCAAATCGCCAAGCCGGACACTCATTCGTGGGTGTTTTTCGCGTGTCCACGCGCGGGCGCTCACTTTTATGTTTGGGCAAGCGTTGCCGCTTCCCTCCTTTGCCTTTGAAACGAAGATGAACCCGAACGCCGCCTAACCGGCGGCAACCGCGTCATGAACTACAAGACCAACCTGAACATCCTCCTCCAATCGCTCAAAGCTTTTGCCATTCCGGTATTCGGAGCTTTGTTCCTCCTCTGGAGCTCTCCTGCGGCAATCGCGGGAATCGATGGGGCTTTCCTCCAAGGTGCGAAACT
The DNA here is from genome assembly GCA_964012695.1 of uncultured Opitutia bacterium. GTDB lineage: Bacteria > Verrucomicrobiota > Verrucomicrobiia > Opitutales > Seribacteraceae > CAXGVD01. The sequence goes on along the minus strand of CAXGVD010000302.1, from coordinate 635 downwards.
GGAAGACGATTCCTCTAGCCTCAAGATAACCGCACACAAGGCGGTGAAGTGGTCCATCGCTTCCGTCGATTCTGCGGTGTACGAGCATCCTGCCGGTAACCCGACGCGACTGAAGTTCAAGCAGGCAGGCGACTACTTCATCGCTCTTACGGCGCCATTGAAGCAAGGGGCCGTCACTAACAAAGGTCGACGTTCGGATCAGGAATTCGTCGTATTCAAAAACGGCTCAGCCGTACCGGAAGGGGCAGCCCGCTCCACCTACATCCGTCATGAAAGCGGTCATTCGGAAAGTTCAGGTCACGTTCACTTCCTACTCACAGGCGTAGCCGCCAATGACTATGTGGAAGTCAAAACCAAGCGTACCACTTCCACGAATTCCAACGACACCACCCTTCAGACGACCAGCCTCTACGTTGAGAAGATCGCCACCTCCCGCACGGTTTTCTCCGGTACTGCTACCCGCAAAGTTTCTGGAACTAACCTTAATACGGGCGCATCCGGGCTGCAATGGACCTCCGGCCGCAAGGACTCGGGCTTCACCCATTCCGCCAACGGTCACGAGATCACCTTGGACGCGGCCGGCAAGTATCTTGTCTTCGTTAACATACCCGTCTTCGGCGGGGTAGCTCGCGGCT
>CAXGVD010000301.1:0-4222 GCA_964012695.1 uncultured Opitutia bacterium | reverse complement strand
CCTTGCGGCGAAGGAGGATTTTTCCTTCTTTGGAAACTTGAGACACCGCCGTCATGCGGTAATAAATAGTGCCTGCGGGCGACTGGGTCAGACGCGGGGCGATAACGACGTTCTTCTTCCTCCGCCTCTTCACCCGCTTGAGGCTGTTGGGGGGATGGTTTTCCGAGCCCTCACTCTCGTCCCGAACGAGTTCTCCATCGGACTCTTCAATAATGCGCTCGATGGTTTCGTCGTCCAAATACTTGTTGCCCAAGTCGTTGCAGGCGAAATCCTCGTCGTAGTTCACTTCGTCGTAGGGATCATCCAGCTTCATCACTTTGTGGGCGCTTCCTAGCAAGCCCTTGAACTCCTTCCAAAACCACTGCGCAGCCTTCTGGGCCGCCTTTTTCCGCGAATTTGCGTAAATGGTTTTCTTCGCCACGAACTTCCGGTTCGGCCCCAACCTCGCCTCCAACATGTACTTGGTTTCGTAAATGAGGCGGAAGTAGTCCTCGTACTCCACGTTGAGAGTTATTTCGTACTTCAGGAAGTCATTTATCTTCATAGGTTTATTGGCTCCTTGCCGGGCGTTGTCGTTTTGGTTGCTGATGAGGCAGGGCAAGAGCCAATAGGGCCGACGAAAGCCCTTTGGGACGTTTTTTCGTAAATAAATTTCGGAGGCGGCGCAAATTACTGATAGTCAATAACTTTCGAGCAAGAAGTTGCGTGCAAAACAATTTACACTCCCGCTCGACCGAAAAACGGAACGGCGAGAAACTGCAGCACCACCCGATTTCACAACCGGAGGTTCGGAAGGAAAAAGAAAGCGGGCGAGTCCGGCCCGCGGTCTGGCCTCAGTCGCCGGATTCCTTGAGAATACCTTCGATTTCCCGGCGCAGCGCCTTACCGATACTCGGGGAATAGCCGACATGAACGGAACGAACGACCCCTTCCTTGTCGATGATCACGGTCTGCGGAATCCCGCTCACCATGAACAGCTCGGAGCTGAGATCGTCGGTGTCCAGGGGCACATTCAAATCTTCCCACTTCCTTTGCTTGAGAAACCTGCGGATGGCCTTGGGCGGCTCCGCTTGGTTTACCGCGTAGAGGACCACGCCTTTGTCCTTCAAAGCGTCGACAGCACCCTTAACCTCGGGCAAGGCCTTAACGCAGGGTCCGCACCAAGTGGCCCAGAAGTCGAGTACCACTACTTCCTTGCCCTTGTGGGAAGCCAAGTTGAACTTGCCGCCGTCCAACATTGCCAACTTGAAGGCCGGGGCGGGCGAACCAATCAACTCCTCGGGGTCGGGTTCCTCACTGCCCTCGAATTGGGCGCCTCCTCCGAAAGCGCCACCCAGTTCGTCCAAATCCTCGGGCAAGACTTGGACTCCCATAATGACGTTGGCGCCCTTGGCCTGAGTCTTGATACGCTTGAGAATATCAGGGGCGTTTTCGTCCCCCGCCGTCGCCAATTGGGCCATACCGAGCCCAGCTTGGGCAATCGTCCAGAGGGCGAGAGCCGATTGGGCGTCGGCGCAACTCACCGCTGATGTCGCGTCCATCGCCTTATCACCGAAGGAGAGACCATAGCCCACCTCGCGAATTCCCTTCACGGCGTTGGCCAGACCAGCGAAAATGGGATTGTCGTCCCCGAAATCGATGCCCGCTTCCTCAAAAAAGTCCGGCGGAATCGGAAGGGCGAGGTCCACCTGCCTTTTCTCGGGCAAACCTTCCAAGGCTTTAGACACGCGCTTGCCGCCGCCTCCCGAGAAAAACCGCTTCACCTCGCTCGTAATGCCCAACGCTCCGTAGGTGTTCTCACCCACGCTGCGGAAGCCCACGGACAGCTCCGCGTCCAGCCCAGAAAAAGAAGGTTCTTTCTTCAGAAGTTCGCGCGGCATGTTCAGTAAGGTGGCGCCCTTGAAAGTCGCCATGTTCTTCTCCAATGCTTCACGCATCTCCGCGCCTTCCTCTTCCTCGGCGCTGTCCAGAATCAACTTCGTCAATTTCTTCACGTCCACCTTCTCGGCCAAACGGAAAGCGACAACGAAGTCGAAGTCCTTGCCCAGTTCGGGCTCCTCCCCCGACTGAGCCGCATCAAACAAGGCGTCGATACCAGTCACGGAAAAACCTACCTCGGCCAAATCCTCCGGAGAGATTCCAGTAATTTCCGTGAACTCAGCCAAGTCTCCGTTGGACAAATTCTCATCGATGCCTTCGGCGATTTCGGGGTACTTCTGAAGCAAGGCCTTCACGAAGCCGCTCTCCACGATGCCCTTCACGTCCACACGGGCGGTAAATTGGGACTTCGGACCATACACGGAGTCCAGCGACAAAGCGGGACTATCGGCCCCGAAAAGGTGAAGGGAAAGGACGGCGAAGGCCGCAGAGAGACTGGCTAGGGTTTTCATAGCGCGTTAAATGATGCGTGAATAAATGGAGTTAGAACAGACACACACTCATAGTCTAAGCAGCAAAGAGCAAGTGTTAAAAGCCAGCCTTGAATGAGGAAGGGGAGTTCCTTAGCCCTTTGATTCTGCCGACGATGAAGGAGTGCCTCGACGACCGACGAGGCATTAAAACTCTTTAGGCTTTCGGCAACAAGGCAATGTCAGGTACGAAGTAGGCAAACCCGTTGCAGTAAGAAGCCTTCTACTAAACGGTTGGGGGTTTCAAGAGATGAAAGCAACGTATGGCGATGGTGCCGGGATGGGTACGCGCCCTTCACCTACGGCCCCTCCCTAGACCCCTCAAGTCACGCCTCGGGCAAGTATCGGGTTCTACGGGGAGGCTCATGTTTGGACGAAGGAGCACATCTTCGCTCGGACCTGGGCCTCCACAATCTTCCAACCTAGAAAGGCAGGACGAATGGACTTAGGCCGAACCTCCGATCCGAAAGCAAATAGAAATCGAAATGCCAAGCCCGACCATACAAGACCAAAAGAGGGCGTTCGAGTTGCTGACACCATTCGGAGAAGAGGAAATCATCCGAAGGCGAGAGTTAAGGTGGCTGGGGTTTTCTCCCTGCCAAGATAAGCCTTTAATACACGACTACCCTACTCCACCTTGAGCGAAATGCTTTGAGAATGGCTATTGAATTCGGGAGCATACATGCACTGAACGTTGGTCATGCCGGTCTGATACTCCCCGCGATGCTGTACTCGCACCGAGTATTCGAATACGTAAACCCCCTTGGGCAGATAATCGACATAGAAGTGAGAAGCCGTGTCGCGGGTGGATTCATAATATCCTAGTCCATCCTGATACTTGTAGCGTGAAAGTACGTTAACGGGCTCGGTCCCGCTGCCTCGATGGTCCTTCATATGTACGTACTCCATGTCGCGATCGGTACGAAGCTCGATCCGGACGACCAGTTCGTCGCCAACCTGAACGGCTCCTCGAACGGGTGTAATCTCCGGACCCTTCTTGGTATATTCCTTCACGTAGAGCGCTTTCTTTATCTTCAAGGGAGTGCCTTCGTGAGGAGTGATCTTGGAAATGTCCTCCAAATACTGCCAGTGCACACTTCCCCAAGCAACTCCCTCGTCCACCTTGGTGACGGTTACCTTACCGAAGTCGGGCTTGATTTCAGGGCCGACGAAACGTTTCTCGTAGAATCCGGTTCCGGCCTCGACGTTCTCGGGCTTGATGGGAGCCATGTCGGCGAGGGACACCTTGACCAGTTCGTCGGAGGCGAGAAGATCGCTGCCGCGCAGCAGGAGCGCATAGACGGCATCGGCGGTCGCCTTGGTCGTCTTCCAGTCCTGGGTCTGCTTTTGCTTGAGCATCCACACCTTACAGTCCTCCACGGACTTTTGGTCGTTCATCACCTCATCGAAAGCCTCGATCATGACGGCCTGCGTCTCGATCGGCGCGCGATACCACCACCGGGAGAACTCGACATCTCTCCAGAACATTCCCATCTCCTCATCGGTGACAGAACGCTCCTTTAGGGAACGCATGATGGCGACGGGAGTCTTTTCGTGCTTCCCGAAGCGCTTCAGAGCCAAAGCAATATGGCCTTCGGATTGGCGATTTCCAACCTTGAGCCAATGCTCGGACGCTTGCCCAAGGAAGTAATCGACCGCCTCTTGGGCGTTGGGCTTTATCTTCTGGTCCTTAAGAAATAAACTGCGCCCATAGAGGTAGAGAGCGATCGTGGAGTTGAGGTTGTTCTTGTCCTTGTGCCCGTGCTTGAGGATGTCCCGATAGGTCTTGTTGATCCAATTGTCCAAGCGATTGA
>CAXGVD010000300.1:0-4230 GCA_964012695.1 uncultured Opitutia bacterium | reverse complement strand
CTCGGCTCCGCACTCGGAGCCCACCCCTACCCGGGCATGGTACGGGACTTTCACCGTATCATCGGGACCGAAACCAAGGAGCAAATCCTCGAAGCCGAAGGCCGCCTCCCCGACGAAATGATCGCCTGCGTGGGTGGGGGAAGTAACGCAATCGGCTTCTTCTTCGATTTTCTAGAGGACGAATCTACGCGCCTCGTGGGCGTAGAAGCGGGGGGAAGGTCTCTGGTGGAAGGAGACCACGCTGCCCGCTTCGCGGGTGGTCGGTTGGGCGTCCTGCAGGGATGCATGACTTGGATTCTTCAAAACTCCGACGGCCAAATCCTCCCCACCCACTCCGTTTCGGCCGGACTGGACTACGCCGCGATCGGGCCAGAACACGCCCTGTACCGAGAGCGCGGGCGCATAGACTACGCCCAAGCAGGGGACGACGAAGCCCTCCAAGCCTTCCGCAAACTGGCCGAGACCGAAGGCATTCTACCCGCCCTCGAATCCTCGCACGCCCTAGCCCACACATTCCGCCGAGCCGCTGAGATGCCGCCGGACTCCATCCTTTGCGTAAATCTCAGTGGTCGCGGTGACAAAGACGCCATGGAAGCCGCCCGTCTCCTAGGCGACGATGTCGCCGCCTCCGCCGCCCCATGAATAGCATGACCGGCTATGGGCGGAGCGCCTTCCGCCACAAGAACCACGAAATCATCGTGGAGGTGTCCACCGTCAACAAGCGGAACTTCGAGGCAGCCGCCTCCCTGCCAAAGGAGTGGCAAGCGCTCGAAAGCCCCTTGCTCCGCATCGCCAGAAAGTCCATCGAGCGTGGGCGCCTTCGCCTCTCGGTCCGTCCTGAGAAAGACGCCTCGGGCACCAAACCCACTTCAACTTGGGACGAAGCCGCACTCGAGGCCGAACTCGAGGGGCTTGAAACCTTCGCCCACAACCGCGGCATTCCCTTCGAGCCTAACGCGGAGATCCTCGCCCGCCTCGCCACCACCACTCGCCGGGACCTTCCCCTACCCTCCTCCAAGGAAGTGGAACCCCCCCTCCTGAGTGCCGCAGAGGAAGCCGTCTCCCGCCTCGCCGCCATGCGGGCCGTAGAAGGAGCCGAACTAGCCAAGGACCTGAAGGGCCGTCTCGACGCCTTAGACGGTATGATCGACGAACTCGATCGCTCCACCGAAAATGTCGCGATCGAGTGGCGGGACAAGCTGTTGGAACGCCTCCGCAAGGCCGACCTCGCTCCGAACCTCGACGACGAACGCGTACTCAAGGAAGTTTCCCTCTTCGCCGACAAGGCGGATGTCTCCGAGGAACTGACCCGTCTGCGCAGCCACATCGCCCAATTCCGCGAAAGCCTCGCCTCCACCGAACCCGTGGGCCGCAAGCTTGAGTTCCTATTACAGGAATTTTCCCGCGAACTGAACACCCTCTGCTCCAAATCCACCCGGGCCGAAAGCACCCGCATCGCCCTAGACGCCCGCAACGAAGTGGAGAAAATTAGGGAACAGGCCCTGAACGTCGAGTAGCCCGCATACGCGGGTAGTTCAGTTTCAAGCAGGGCGGGTTCCAAAGAAGGAGAGGACGCTCGAACAACCTCGTCCACACTAGGCCGCGGAGTGGGCGAAAAGCTAAAAGCTAACCTTTCGCCTCTTCCGATTCTCTGGCGGAAGGCGTCTCTTCCTCGCCGGAAACCGTTTCCTCCACAGTCGGCTCCGCTGCCTCTGCAGTATCCGGCTCACCTTTTTCCTCGTCGTTTGCGCCCGCCGATGCCTCGGCCTCCTCTAGTTTTTCCCGAGCCGTTTCCCGAAAACCGCGAATCACGTAGGCGAAGACGCCGATGAAGATACAGGAGTCCGCCACATTAAAAATCGGGTAGTCGTAATCGATCCAAGGTAAATAGACGTCCACGAAGTCCACGACTTCGGCGGGGTTCCGGAAGAGCCGATCCCACAAGTTCCCCGCGATCCCTCCCGTTATCAGGCCGAAAATGAGTTGTGGTGCGGGTTGGTCGAGTTCCAAGTCCTTTCGAAAGAGAAATACGCCAGCCAGAGCCGCTCCCGCCAAGAGGGTGAGCACCTGCGGGTACTCGGAAAACATGCTCCAGGCGGCGCCAGGATTGGTTATGTAAGTGAATTCCAGAAAAGCTTCCGGCCCCTCCAGCCAATCCAGCAGAAGCAAAGGCTCCTCGCGCAGGAGCAAAGAGTTGCGCTCAGCCCACGACTTACTCGCCTGATCGGTCACGAACGCGGCCAAAAAGACCGCCCAGAAACGCGCGAGATTCACGAGTCCAAACAGGTTGCGTCAAACGGCCGATGGCAAGGAATCACGCTTCGTCGTCTCCTAAACTGGCTTCGGAAAGGTTAGCGAAAACTCCGCCACCGGAGTCCCCGCTCCTTCGGCCTCGTTTTTCGTATTGGGTCTGCCCTTCGAGAGAAAAACGGGTGAACGGAACCGCCCGCAAGCGGTCCTGTTTGATGGGCTTGCCCGTCTCCTCGCACAAGCCATAGGTTCCGGCGAAGATGCGGTCCAGAGCGGCCTCCACTTCGTGCAAGGCTTCCTGCTCGCCGGCCACCATGCTAATGGCTACGTCCCGGTCGAAGGCCTGCGTGCCCGAGTCAGCGGAATTGACGGACAGCTCCCCCGACGACTCCCGGGCGTTGGCTCCGATGGTCTCCTCCGTACGCTCGCCCAAGGCCTCCTTGAGTTGGGTGCGCAAGCGCATGAGGCTATTGAAGAAAGGCTTCCACTTGGCTGGCACGTTCGCCTCGTCTCGGTCGGGCGGGGTAGCGGACTTGGCGGGGTTAAAGCCGAGGATATCGGCAACGGAAGCGGAAGCGGCCTTCTTTTTTGGGGAAGCGGCCTTCTTGGGAGAACTAGCCGCTTTTTGCACCCGTTCCGCCTTGGCGCTGGAAGCCTTTTTCCCTTTCGGCTCCGCATCCGCTTCCTCGCTAGCCTCCTCCCGTCCCGAAGCGTCACCCTTGCGTTCCAGGATGGAGCGGACATCGTCCAAGGTGAATCCACCGGGGGACGAAACCGGGGCGACAGAAGCCTCCTCGGAAGCAGTAGCACCGCCTTCCGAGGCTTCGGCGGCGGCCGCCGCGGCGGCCTTGGCGTTGGTGGAAACCTTCGCCTTGGAAGTCTTATCGGACCCGACCGCATCTTTCGCCGCCGTTTTCCTCACGGCGGTCTTCTTGGCCGCCGGTTTTGGTGAAACCGCCTTCTTGGGCTTCGCCGTTTTCTTGGCAACGGTCTTCTTGGCGGCGACTTTTTTGGCGACATTTGGCTTCCGCTTGGGTGCAGAAGCGGTTTTTTTGACCGGCGTCGACTTGGAAACCGCTTTGGAGTCAGCGGTCTTTTTAGCCGCCGCTTTCTTGGTAGCGGTTTTTTTCTTAGCCGCGTTTTTTTTCGAAGGTTGTTTGCTCATGAAAAAGTTCGTCGATGGTTTTGAACGGTTAAAGGACGAATCAGGATGAAGATTACTCGGCTCGGCCGCGGAGGACAGCGGCGCAACGCGGAGAAACGGCCCCCCAAGGTTCCACCGTCTCAAGTTCGGGCACCCAGCGCCAACTACGGGGGCAACGCTCTCCGGAAGCGTGTCGGGCTTCCGCCGTCGGCGGGCCTTCGTGGGCGGGGTCGTCCGTCAAATTCACGCTCGACACGATGAAATACTCCTCCAAGCCCTCGACCCGCCTGCGCAAGGACGCAAAGGTCTCCTCATCAGGATTGCCCAGCAGGTTCAACTCGGCGTCCAGCGGCTGGCCGATCACCTTTTCCTCCCGCAGGCGCTCTAAGGCGTCGTTCACCACTTCCGCCTTGAAGGCGAGGATGCGGCGGACGTCCTCCACCTCGGGACCTCCACGCCAAGCGGGGTCCGCTTCGGGCCAATCGCGAAGGGCCAGAACATCCCCGCAGTAGTCCTCGCCCGCGATATAGTGAGCCCACGCCTCGTCCGTAGTGAAAGGCATGACGGGGGCCAACAGGCCCGCAAGAACGCCGAACACGTGGTCCAGCGTCGTCTGAGAGGAACGGCGAAGAGGGTCATCCGGAGCTCGAGTGTACAGCCTGTCTTTGAGCAGGTCGTGATACAGGGCGGAAAGAACGTTGGAGCAAAAGCGGTTCACCGCCTGCAAGGCCCGGTGAAACTCGTAGGCGTCAAAGGTCCGGGTGACTTCGTCGATCAGGCTCGCCGTTTCGTCCAAGGCCCAACAGTCCAAGGGCGAAAGCTCCTCTAGGGGCAGG
>CAXGVD010000299.1:0-4255 GCA_964012695.1 uncultured Opitutia bacterium | reverse complement strand
GCAGTTGTTGCGGGCGGAGCGCAAGGCTGGAGTTGGGCGTTCGCACAAGGCGATCATCAACGTGCTCCTGCCGGGTGGTCCGCCGCACCAGGACATGGTGGACCTCAAGCCCGACGCACCTTCCGACATTCGGGGCGAGTTCAAGCCCATAGGCACAAACGTGCCGGGCGTTCAAATTTGCGAGCACATGCCCTATATGGCTAAGATGATGGACAAGTTCGCCATCATCCGCTCCATGGCGGACTCTCAAGGGGGTCATGATTTGTACCAATGCCTCACGGGTTTGCCCCGCAACACCCGAGGCATGGCCGGCGGTATCGCCTCTATGGGGGCTTGGGCTTCCCGCCTATACGGAGCTGGTCGAGAGGGCATGCCCGCTCACCTCACCCTCATGCATCCCACAGGGCACAGGCAATGGGGCGACCCTGGCGAGGGTGGTTTCCTCGGACGGCAGCACGGCCCCTTCCGTTTGGGCCGAGGCAAGGACGACAACGCTGGCCTTGACACGGTGGAGAACATGACCTTGCGGGACGTCTCCCTCGAACGTTTACAGGACCGCCGGGCCCTGCGTCGCGCCTTCGATGGTTTTCGGCGTGACTTGGAGGAGTCCTCGAGCGATTTCGAATCCCTCGACGAATTCGAAAAGCAGGCTCTCGGCATCCTGTCCTCCTCGCAAATCGCCGAGGCTCTGGACCTCTCGAAGGAAGACCCCCGCATCGTGGAGCGCTACGGCAAGCCCGACTCCGAGTGGCGAGCCGACGGGGCCCCAAAGATGACCACCAACTTTCTCTTGGCCCGACGTCTGGTGGAAGCGGGGGCGCGTTACGTTTCCCTGAACTTCAGCCGTTGGGACTGGCACGGAGGCAACTTCAGCCGGGGACTGACGGACATTCCCATGCTTGACCAAGCCCTCACCGCCCTCGTGCAGGATTTGCACGACCGGGGGATGGAGAAAGATGTGAGCGTGGTCTGTTGGGGTGAGTTCGGCCGCACGCCGAAAATCAATGCCAAGGGGGGCCGCGACCACTGGCCCAAAGCCAACTTCTGTCTTCTTGCGGGCGGCGGCATGAGGACGGGCCAAGTCATCGGCTCCACCGACAAACAGGCCGCCGAGCCGAACGACCGCCCTGTTCGCTTCAAGGAGGTGCACGCCACCCTTTTCCACAACCTGGGGCTGCCCACCAACGAAGAGCGCGTATTCGACCTCCAAGGCCGGCCCCAGTATCCCGTTCCGCCCGAAACCAAGCCCCTTAAGGAACTGGTCTGAGCCTGCTTCCCTTTCGGGTAGGTCAGGCGCGAACGGGTTTTCCCATTAGTCCGCCCTTTGGAGAAGCCTGTGAATGGCGGCCACGGGAATGCAGGATTTGACGACCATTTGTAGGTTTTCGTTCCTACCGTTGGTCCGTGTGTAGTAAATGGATTGGGTAGCGGAGACCATGCCCACCACTTCGCCCGCCGGGTTCAGGACGGGGGCGCCGCTGGAGCCTTTGGCGTAGTCGGCGGTGATGGCCATCCTGTCCGCCTTGCCCGCTTTGGTGCGGGCGACGTAGTAGCGGGAGACGTCACCCTTGGTCATGGTGTAGAGGCGTCCGTCGGGGTGACTGATGACGTTCACCGCGGCGCCCACCGGGGCGGTCTCTCCTAAGGGTAGAGGGACGAGCTTGGCGTCGGCGAGGCGGAGAATGGCCACGTCGCTCGCCTTATCGGCGGCCAACACTTCCTTGACGGAAAAGACTTCGCCCTTGGCATTCATGGCGGCCAAGATGACGCCTTCCTTGTTTTCCACCACGTGGTGGTTCGTGGCGATGACGCCGTCCTCCGTCAGGGCGAAGGCGGAAGCGGAGGAGACGTGCCACTTGGTGCATTTATCGCACTTGTACAACCTGCCCATGACCAACACGGAAGGTTTGCAGGAGGAGTAGAAGGCATCCGGCGCGATGGAATTGCCGGATGCATCGGGCAGGATCGTCGTCGTCTTACGGCGGCTCAATTGCTTGGTCAGTTCCCTGAGAGGCACGCCCTTTTTGTCCTCGTGCAGTTTCTCCAAGCCTTTCTGAAGTTTGGCTCGGAGGTCGCCGTCGTCGATGGCCAGCGGGCTTGATTCGGCGTAGGCAAGTCCGCCGAGGGCTAAGGCGAGCGCTGTGGAGAAGAAAAGGAGAAGTCGTGGTGTATTAATCATTGAAAGGAATACCAAGCTGGTTTCGGTTCGAGGGCAAGAACTGTTCCTTGTACCGACGAATAGCTATGCGGAAAGACGGTTTTGTCTATTTGAGACCGGATTGGTCGTCGGCGAGCTCCGGCAAAAGTTGCGCTTGCCCGTTCTTTTTCTTTGCCTTGGCGGAGGAAGGCCCTTGCGATGGTAGGTCCTTTTCCCCGTCACCAAACCACGCCAACCAATCAAACCCAATTTTCAGTCATGAAGTTTCTCGCGATTACCACTTTCGTCGCCGCCTTGGTTGCGGCTTCCCTTCACGCCGACAAGAAGAAAGATGGCTGGCAAATCCTTTTCGACGGCAAGAGCCTGGACCACTTCCGCGGCTACAAAAAGGATACTCCAGGAGACAAGTGGAAGGTGCACGAGGGCGTGATCAAGCTCACGGGTCGAGGGGGCGGCGACCTCATGACCAAGGACAAGTACGAGTTTTTCGAGATGTCGCTGGAATGGAACCTGCCCAAGGGTGGCAATAGCGGAATCATCTATCGGGTGGCGGAAATCGGGGGCCCCTCCTATAAGACTGGTCCCGAAGTACAAATCCTTTCTCAGATGAGGAAGGGCGGCAAGACCGACGCCGGTTCCTGCTACGCCCTTTACGGTGTAAGTAAGGCAAACCTGAAGCCCAACGGCCAGTGGAACTCCATGCGCCTCGTCATCAAGCCCGGTAACCACGTGGAGCACCACATGAATGGCGAACTGGTCTGTTCCTACCAAATCGGCAGCGAGGATTGGAAGAAGCGCGTTTCCCAGAGCAAGTTCAAGAACTGGAAGGAATTCGGTACCGTGCAAAAGGGCCACGTCTGCATCCAGGACCACGGCAACGAGATTTGGGTGCGCAATGTTAAGATTCGCGAGCTGTATTGAGTACGCGCAGACCGTTTTATAATCACTCGAACCAAGTCCGTCCGCCATGAAAAGCTTCGTCGTCGTCCTTCCACTTCTTTTCACCACTTCTCTTTTCGCCGAAAACTGGCACCGTTTCCGCGGTCCCACCGGGATGGGCGTGGCGGAAGGTGAAGCACCCGTACGATGGAGCCAATCCTCCGTGGTCTGGAAGACGGAGTTGCCCGGACAAGGTCAGTCCTCCGCCGTTAACTGGGGTCCCAAGCTCTTCGTCACCGCCGCCTCCGAGGAAGGAAACATTCGCACCTTGCTTTGCCTGGACAAGGATAACGGCAAGGTCTTGTGGCGTCGGGACGTGTCCAGTGGCCGCAAGGAGTCTCAACATAAGATGAACAGCTGGGCCACACCCAGCGCCGTGACGGACGGCGAGCGTGTGGTCGCCTTCTTCGGTCCCGCCGGCATCCATTGCTATGACATGGAGGGCGAGAAGCTCTGGTCCCGCGATCTCGGGCAATTTCCAGGCGACTGGGGCGTGGCCGCCTCCCCCGTCATCGAGGGCGACCAAGTCATCCAGAACTGTGACGCAATCGGCCCTTCCCGGCTCGTTTCACTAGACAAGAAGACGGGTGAAACCCTATGGGAAACCAAGCGGGACGACAAGCCTCGCGGCGGCTGGAGCACGCCCATACTCATCAAGGCCAAGGGCGGGCCGCAGCTTGTCCTCAACGGCGAGTTCGGGGCCAAGGGCTACGACCTCGCCAAGGGCAAGGAACTCTGGTTCTGCAAATCCTTCAACGGGCGTGGTTCTCCCGTTCCCTTCCACGCCCATGGGCTTGTTTACGTCGTTAATGGTAAGCCGGGCGACCTCTACGTCGTCAATCCCAATGGGGCCACCGGAGATGTCACCAAGACGCACATGGCTTGGCATGCCAAGCGCGCCGGCGGGCGCGACCTCCCCTCCCCCGTCGTGGTCGGCGACTATGTTCTCGTCACCGCCATGAGCGGGGTCACCACTTGCTATGACGCCAAGAGCGGCAAGACCCACTGGGTGGACCGCCTGGAGGGGGCCTTCTCCGGCTCCCCCCTTGTCGCCAACGGACTTTACTATGTCCAAAGCGAAGCCGGGATGACCTACGTCGTGCGTCCCAACGCCAAGGAACTCGACCTCGTTTCGCGCAATGAAGTCGGAACGCAAAG
>CAXGVD010000298.1:0-4265 GCA_964012695.1 uncultured Opitutia bacterium | reverse complement strand
CTTGGCGAGTGACGGCTCGATCCTCTGGGCCGGCGGCTTTATCGATGCCGTCACAATCGGTTCGTCCTCCCTGACTTCAGCCGGGGGCGTGGACGTCTTCGTGGTCAAAATTCGTCCCGACGGGGCCCTCTCCTGGGCCAAAAGTGCGGGTGGAAGCGGAGAGGACCGAGTTTCGGACGTGGCGGCAGATCCGGTGGGCGGTTCCTATGTCGGCGGCGTGGTCTCCAATCAAGCCCCCGGAGACGTTTTCCTGCTTCGCTACGATTCTTCCGGCTCTTTGTCTTGGGCTGCTCGCGGCGGAGGTGTGTCTGCCGATTCCCTCTCCTCCCTTGCTGCGGATTCCTCCGGAGCCTACCTTGCGGGACGTTTTGAGAATGCGGCCACCTTCGGCACGCTAAACCTTGTTTCCGCCGGGGCTTCCGACGCCTACCTCGTCAAGTATTCGCCGGAGGGTTCACCCCTCTGGGCCAAAGCCTACGGCGGAACCGGGGCGGATTACGGCGAGTCCCTCAGTCTCGACGGTTTTGGCAATCCCGCCCTCCTCGGCCACTTCTCTGACTCCTTCATTCCCGCTGGCCAAACCCTCGTATCGGAGGGTGATTACGACTTATTCCTGGTCAAGGCCTCCGCCTTTTCGGGAACCCCCGTTCTGGCACGCAGTCTGGGCTCCGTCGTCCGAGAGGAAGCCCGTGACTTGAGCGTAGGCAGTGACGGCTCCCTCTACCTCGCTGGAAGGTATGTTGGGACCTCCGCCAAACTAGACGACAAGGACTTGACCACCACTGGCTCCTACGGAACCTTCGTCACCAAGCTAGGCGCCCCACGGGGCTTTCCCGTCTTGAGCGACCTCGCGGCGCAGGAACTGGTAGCCGGCGCCTCCTTCGCTAAGGAGTTGAACGCCACTCTGGTTTCCGGTCTGCCTCCCAAGCTTCTTCTGCGCAAAGCCCCGAACTGGCTTACCTTGGAGGATCGCGGCAACGGTACCGCTCTCCTGGCAGGCGCTCCGCCCCCGGGGATCGGCGGGCAGTATTCCGTAATCGTGCGGGCCACCGACGGAGAAGGCGGCACCACTGATCGTAGCTATGTCCTCACCGTGACCAACTCCCAAAGCGTTTCGGCAGCTGGCGAACCCGAAACCCTTTGGCTCCAACCGGGGCAAGGCGGTGAGTTCGCTAACGGCGTGGCTCCATCCGGAGATGGCGGTTACTATGTCGTGGGCGCCTTTTCCGGCTCAACCCGAATCGGAGGCATCTTGCTCAACGCCGTGGGACGGACCGATTCCTTCGTCGCCAAATTCACCGCAGATGGCACCCCCTCGTGGGTCAACCGCTTCGGCGGTCTCGACCAAGACTATGCCTACGCCGTTCGCGTCGGCCCCTCTGGAGCCGCATATGTAGCTGGTTACTTCCGGGGCACCGGCACATTCGGATCTAGCGTACTGCAAAGCGCGGGCGGATACGACGCTTACCTCCTTCGCATTGAGCCCGACGGACAACTCACTTGGGCCGTTCGAGCTGGCGGAACCGAAGACGATTATGCCAAAGCCGTCCTCGCCCCAGACGACAGCGCTCTTTACCTCGCCGGCCACTTCCGAGGTGCCGCCACCTTTGGCTCCTCCGCTTTGGCCTCTTCGGGAAGGGACGACGCCTTCCTCGCCAGAGTGAACGCCGCCGACGGCGCCTTCCAATGGGCACGCTTCATGGGCGGGAGTGGTTCTGATCGGGCCTACGCCTTGACCGATGACGGGGAAGGTGGAGTCGTCGCCGCGGGTCGCTTCGAGGAAACCGCCTACTTTGGCCAGCATTCCTTGATAAGCTCTGGTTACGGAGACGCCTTCGCGGCTCGCTTCGACGCTTCCGGGGCTTGTCTCTTCGCATCACGAGCCGGTGGCATGGGCGAGGACGAAGCTCGAGGCGTGGCGAGGTCGGCTTCTGGAGACTATTTCCTCGGGGGGCACTTCCGTGTTTCCGCCACCTTTGGCGGGCACGCACTGGCATCCAAGGGAGGGAGCGACGTCTTCCTCGCCAAGCTCGCCCCCTTGGGGGGCTTCTCTTCAGTCACCTCCTTCGGCGGGGCCTGGACGGATGAATTGCTCGATCTCGGCCTCGACCCCAAGGGACGTCCTGTCCTCGCCGGTTCCTTCCGAGGTTCAGTCTCCTTCGGTGAAAATAGCTATGTCTCCAAGGGTGACTCGGACGCCTTCGTGGCGAAGTACGACGACGCTAACGCCTCCTTCCTCTGGACCAAGACGGGAGGAGGCAAGGGGCCCGACGCCGCACGCGCCATAGCCGTTGACGCCCTTACAAACCGAATCTGCCTCGCGGGCTACGCCTCTCCCGGAGCTGTTTTCGACGGATACCAGACTGGCACCGCCGACTCCTCCCGCCGCTCTCTCCTCGTGGCGGACGTCGGCTACCGCGAGGGCGACGTTAGCTTTACCTCCCTCCCTCTCAGGTTCGTCACTGGGGGATCTTCCTACCTCTACGCCTTCACCTCCGGCAAATGGGGAACCGAAAAACCCCTGGTCTCCCTTAACAAAGGCCCAGATTGGCTCAAAGTGAAGGATAATGGGGACGGTTCCGGCACCCTCTCGGGAATCGCGCCGCCCGGAGCCACTGGCTCCCACGAAGTCGTCTTGCGGGCCTCGGATGGCGCCTCTCTTTCCAGCTCCCAAAGCTTCTCCCTCGTCGTCGGGTCAAACAACGGTTCCCCCGTCATCGTCGCTTCGCCGCCCACAACCGCCACCCCGCTGAGGACCTACTCCTTCGACATCACCGCCTTCGACCCAGACGGCGACGCCGTGGCAATCTACGCCGCCTCCCTGCCGAATTGGTTGAAGCTGGAACGGCGCGGGCGCGGTTCCGCCACCGTGAGCGGCATCCCCACCTCGGGCGCCGGCGAAACCGTGGCAATCGTCATCGTTGCCACCGACGGCAAAAACGAGTCACGCCTTACCTACGACCTCACTCTCTCCTCCGCTTGGTGGGCAGCGGCGGAAAGCCTTGGAGCCGCAAATTGGCGGAGGAATTGGTTCGGCCACTTTAGCCTTACCGCCACTTCCTGGACGTACCACGAGCACTTTGGCTGGGTCTTCGCCCAAGGCGACCGCTCCGACTCCGTCTGGTTCTGGGTCGATGGTCGCGGTTGGTTCTGGACCGATTCGGCAAGGTGGGACGCCTCCAAGGGTGAGGGCTATCTTTACCGTTTGGATGAAGCCTCTTGGCTCTACTTCCGCCACAATGGAGCCCTCGATAAAGCAAAGCTCTACCGCTACTCTACCTCCGAATGGCTGCCCTTGCTCACTGAAGGAAAGTAGACGAAAACGCCCCTTCCTTTGGCTTCAATACGGGCTGAATTTCTGCGTAACCGTTAAGGACCTCAAGTGGCTGCGTTTGAAGACACGCAGGCAATAGATGCGTTTCAGCTTTCCTTCTGAGGGATTCTTTTCCGTAGGGCTTCGAGCCGTTCCCAAGTGCCTACGTCGTCCCAGTCGCCTTGATGGAGGCGGCCGCCCACCCGGTTGTTGGAGATGGCGGCTCGGAGGCGGGGGACGATGGAAAACTTTTCCACCTTGGCGCCGTCGAGGATACGGGGGTGGTAGATAGCGATCCCGGCGTAGAGTAGTTCGGAGCTTTCGGACTCGGTCACGCGGTTTTCGGGGCTGAGGGCGAAGTCGCCGCGTTCGCGCCACTCGGGTTTGGGCACGAGGTAGAGGAGGGCGTCGTCATCGGGAGGGAGTTCGCGGGGGATGGCGGCGAAGTCGAGGTCGCACCAGACATCTCCGTTTAGGAGGAGAAAGGGTTTGCTTCCGAGCATAGGAAGGGCCTTGGCCATGCCGCCGCCGGTTTCGAGCGGGTCTGGGCCTTCGTCCGAGTAGGCGATACGGAGGCCCCGGTCCGAGCCGTCGCCGAGGGCTTCGGGGATTTTGTGGCCGAGATGCCCGAGGTTCATCACCACGTCTTGGAAGCCCGCGGCGGAGAGTTTGTCCAAGTGGTGACCGACCAAGCTGTTGCCCGCCACTTCGGCTAGTGGTTTTGGGGTGTGGTCGGTGAAGGGACGCAGGCGCTTGCCGTAGCCAGCAGCCAGAATCATGACTTTCATCGTCCTAGAGCCTTACGGATGAGTTCTTCGGTAGAGACGTCGGGGCCGAGTGCGTCGGCGGCCTGACGCACGGCCTTGTCGGCGTCGGTGGCCTTGTAGCCAAGGGTGAGGAGCGCGGCCAAGGCGTCTTGGTAGGGGCCGGTTACGCCTGCGGGGGGGGCTCC
>CAXGVD010000297.1:0-4269 GCA_964012695.1 uncultured Opitutia bacterium | reverse complement strand
CATCAGCGAAAAACTGCGAGCAGAAATCCGAGGCATCAATCAAGCCACTCGCAACTCGCAAGATGGTGTCAGCATGATTCAAACTGCTGAAGGCGCCATGGAAGAAATTCATTCTATGCTGCAACGCATGCGAGAACTCGCCGTTCAGAGCTCTTCGGAGGTTCTAGACGACAACGAACGCGCGTATCTCCAGGATGAGTTTGCTCAGCTGGAATCGGAGATAACGGACATTTCCAAGCGAACTGTGTTCAACACCACGGTCCTGGCGGATGGAAGCACAAGCTCCATCGATGTTCAGGTGGGCGCGAACAACAGTGCCGCCGATCGCGTCACGATCAGCTTCATTGATTTGAGTCTGTCCAACATTCTGGGCGGCACCCACGAAGATAGCCACTTCGCCTCTCTGGCCGAGGGCGATGATTTTGCCGTCGGCGATAATTAGGGAGCCGACTTGGAGGGAGCTTTTGTCCCGCCAAGCCACCTTGCCCGTGGCAAATTCCATGCAGACGAGGTCCTTGGGGCCGGCCATGTGAACATTGCCGTCGAAGCCGTAAAGGTGGTCTTCGTGGGGTATGGCGTTGTTCATGTGGTTGGACATGTCCTTGTTCTCGTAAATCTTTTCCAAGGAGGATCCGGTGAAGCGGAAGAGGGCACAGCCCCGTCGGTAGCCAGTTGAGAGGAACACATTGTCGCCTCGGACCAGGGGCGTATTGGAGTTAGTGCGGTAGCTGGTTTCCCATTTTTGGAAGGCGGCGGTGGTGCCGTCGGAGGCGTCAAGGATGACGAGGCCGTCCGTTTTCAGTGTGGCGAGGTAGATTTTGCCGCGGTGAACGAAAGCGGTGGGGGTGCCGTAGGCGTGTCGGTAGCGCTTGCTGCGCCAGACTTCCTTGCCCGTGCTTTTGTCGAGGGCGAAGGTGTAGGCGGCCTCCACGACGAGGAGGTTGCCCAGGATGTAGGGTGAGCCGGCGAAGCCCCATTCAGGCGGGCGGTTCATGCCGGCGGCCTCCATCATGTTCTTGGTCCAACTGAGGCGTCCGGTGGCGGCGAAGTAAGCGTTGAGACGTCCGTCCTTGCTGATCGAGTATAGGGCGTCGCCGTCCACGGTGGGGGTGGAGCAGGGGCCGCCTTCGTGAAGGTAGTCTACCAACGCGGCGGGGTAGGAGTCCTTCCAGAGGACTTTTCCCGTGGCGGCTTCGAGGCACCAGAGTGTTTCCATGCCGCCTTGCTTGCGTCCGTCGTGCCCTTGGGTAAAGAGGCGCCCGCCCGCTACGGAGACTGTGGAGAAACCTACCCCTACCTTTGTTTTCCAAGCGGTGTTTTCCAAGTTGGCCTTCCAACCTTTTTCGGCGGAGGTCCCGTCTCCGTTCGGGCCGAGCCAGCGTGGCCAGTCGGCGGCTTTGAGAGAGGAGAGGGCGAGGACGGCGAAGGCTGTCGGAATACAGGCTATTTTCACTTTTGCGACAAGGTGAGGGGACGGATGAAAAAGAGCAACTCGCGTTTTTCCTTGGGGGCTGGGGAACTCAGTAGGAGGCTATGCTTCTTGGGGACGAGGGTGCTCGTGGAGGTCTTGAAGGAGTGGATGACGGGAGTGGATATGCCGGGCGAGTGGGTCTTGTCACCCAGTTGCTTGGTGTATTCCAGTTCGAAGGTGAGCAGGACGTCGTCGTTTTCCCTGACCTCGGGCATCACTTCCATCACCAGGCCCACTTCGCGATAGCCGGGTTTCTCCGTTTCGGGGCCGAGGACGGCGAACCGTGGAAGTGGCGGCCTACCCGTGGTATTGGGTTCGGGTTGTTGCTCGTATGCGGTGGGGAAGACCACTTCCTCGACGGCCCGCAGGATGGCGGCTTCTCGTTCGAGGACCACGAAGCGGGCCGCGTGCTTGAATTCGACGCCTTCTTTGAGTTGCAACCTGCGCAGCAACTCGAGTTCCGTTTCGGTGGTGGGGAGTACGTTGCTTGTGTCCTTCCTGCCCATTTCGGCCAGTTCGGAGTCGAGCAGAGCCAGAGGCGCTTCGAGTACGCGAATCTCGACGGAGACTTGCTTGGTGGAAGCTTGTGTCTCTTGGGCAGCGGCCTGATAAGCAGACGCGAAAGCGAAGATCAGATAAGCGAAGAGACTTGTGTAGTGCATCCCCACAGAATGTGGGGCGTGGGGCTTTCTCCGCAAGCCAAAGTGGCTCTTTTTCTTTGTGGAGTTCGTTGAGGAAGGGGGCTATGCCTGCGGACTCATGATTCGTGTGTTGGATGGCAACGAAGGTCTCGATGAGGCTCCGTCGGGTAGCGACTTGGTGAGAGTCGCTCAAGACGTTTTCGGGCCTGGAGGTTTGATGGAGGCGGGGCTGGGGTTGGAGCATCGGACCGAACAGTTTCGTATGGCGGAGGCCGTGGGGAGAGCTTTGTCGGAGGGTGAAAGCTTGCTGTTCGAGGCGGGCACGGGCGTGGGCAAGAGTTTGGCCTACTTGGTGCCCGGTTTGATCAAGGCGGTGGAGGAGAACCGCCCCTTCGTGGTGGCCACCAACACTATCATCCTGCAGGAGCAATTGCTTGAGAAGGACATTCCGATGGCCCGGAAGATCTTCGAGAAAAGTCCGGACCTAGCGCCTATGGCAGACTTCCGGGCCGCCCTTCTTGTGGGCAAGGCAAACTACCTCTGCGACAACCGCCTTGCCTCCACCTTGGCCGGGCAGGGCGAATTGTTCGAGACGGAGCAACGGGTGGAGCTGGAGAGAATTCGGGACTGGTTGACGAGCGCCCCCAAGGAAGGTATTCGCCAGGAACTTTCTCCTCCGCCCAAGCCGGAGGTGTGGGATGCCGTGAACGCAGACTGCTCCCTCTGTTCCAATAAACGTTGCTCGCCTAAGACCTGTTGCTATCGCCGGGCCAAGGCCCGCATGGACGAGGCCCACCTCCTCGTCCTCAACCACAGCCTGCTCTTTGCCCTCGTCGGGGTTGGGGCGGCCCCGGGCGGCGACGATCCAGGCGTCCTCTTTCCCAAAGACTTCGTGGTGTTCGACGAGGCCCACGAAGTCCCCGCAGTGGCGAGCGACCACCTCGGCATGGGCATGAGTTCCTGGGCCTTGTCCCTCGCCTTCAGTCGCCTGTACAACCCTGGAAAGAAACGCGGGCTGCTCCGCAAAATTGCCAAGCCGCAGGATTTCGAGTTGGTTGAAAACGCTCGTTTCGCCTGCGAGGACTTCTTCAACCACGTTCATGTTTCTCTCCTCCCGACCCGCGATGTTCGTAGGATTACGGAACCAGGCAACTTCCCCGCCGAGGTTTTTCCGCCCATGAGCCTCCTCCTGCGTCGCCTCAAGGAATTGGCCGAAAGCACCGAAGACGAATACCTGCGGGCCGAGCTGAAGGACCAAATTAAACGCTTCGACTGCTACCTCCGCGGCATGGCCGAAATCACCGAGCTCAAGGACGCCGACAAGGTGTACTGGGTGGAGCGGACGGGGAAGCGAAAGAGCAATGTTCACCTTCGCAGTTCTCCGTTGGACGTGGCTGAGGCTCTCCGCGACATCCTCTTCGCCCGGGGAACTTCCGTGGTGATGACCAGCGCCACCCTTACGCGCCGGGGTTCCGCCGACACCTTCCGTGCATCCGTGGGGGCGGAACACGCCGCCGAAGGCGTTGTTGCCTCCCCTTTCGACTTCGAGAAAAACGTCACTATTCACGTCGCCGCGGATTGCCCCGAACCCATGGGTAAGGAGCGCCTGCCTTATCTTCACTACCTCGTGGAAGCCCTGCACTTCTTTGCCAGGCGGGTGACCGGTGGCACCTTGGCCCTGTTTACGAACTACGCGGACCTCCGCCATTGTCACGACGTCCTTCGCCCCCGCTGGCGAAAACTGGAACGCCCCCTCTACGCCCAAGGGGAAGGTTTCTCTCGTTCCGAACTGCGGGAACGCCTGATGCGAGACGGCAATGCCCTCCTGCTTGGTGCGGAAAGCTTCTGGAAAGGCTTCGACGCCCCCGGTCCCGCCCTCTCTCAAGTCATCCTCACCCGCCTGCCCTTCGAAAACCCTGGCCACCCCGCTCTCGAAGCCCGGGCGGAAAAACTCGAAGGCGAAGGCAAGAACTCCTTTCGCGAAATGACCTTACCCACCGCCGTCATACGTTTTCGCCAAGGAATCGGAAGACTCGTGCGGCGGAGCGAGGATTGCGGCGACCTCGTCGTGCTCGACTCCCGCGTCCTCCGGAAGTCCTACGGAAAGGACTTTCTCACCGAATTTCCCAAAGCCGACTACCAAGTTTTCCACCTCCC
>CAXGVD010000296.1:0-4274 GCA_964012695.1 uncultured Opitutia bacterium | reverse complement strand
GCAAGGCGTCTACCACGGCGACGTTGTCGGTTCTGCCCCCGGGTGCCTTGAGGAAGACTTCAACCCGCACGAGGTCGCCGACCTGCAGCTTGACGGGAGTGCCTCCTTGGTCGTTCCAGTCGCGCAGAATCCTGCCGTCTGCAGTGGTCCAACGGCGAGCCACTTCGAGCCCTTCGTTCACAGGCTCGACCGCCTCGGCCTCCACCAACCCTTCTGTCAGCACCGAAACGTAAAGCTTGCCCGAGCCGGTGGAACGCAACTGCAAATCGCCGGTTCCCGAAAAGGTTTTTTCCGACGTCCCTTCCGATCTGAAGACGAGGGAGTCTTCGGGACCCGAAACCTCGCCAGAGAAGTTGGCGGGAATGTGCTCGGCTTCGGCCTGCAACTTGCACAAAGCGACGACTGCGAGGCCGTTGTCCAAGGTACTTCGCCAGCTCCCGCCGTTTCGGAGACGGGCTTGAACGAGGCGGCGTTGAAGCTCGCTCACCCAAGGGTGACGGGCATCCAAGTCCAAGAGGACGGAAAGCAAGGCGGCCTCGGCGGCTGTCTGCGAGGTAAGGCGTCCACTGGTGGTGCGTTTCACCTTCAGGTTGAGGCTGCCCTCGGGAAGGCACTTGCGGGCGAGGTCGGCCCGTCCGCTCGCCAACCATGCTGCAGCCAAGCGGGCCCGTGCCGCGAGATCGAGATCATTCACTTGGTCGAGCAGGTAACGTTGTCGGTTGGTCTCGGGCTTGCCAAAAGTGGCAAGAGCCTGGCAGACGAAGGCCTGCTCGGCTAGGTCACACTCGCCTGCAAGCAGGCAATCGCGCAGGTAAAGGGCTAGGCCATCGGTGAAGCGCTCGTTCACCTTGTAGCCGGCGCCCTTCGCTTCCATTAGGAAGCTCGTGGCGTAGCAAGTTCCCCAAAGGTAGGGTTCGCGCCCGCCGGGCCAATAGGCAAGGCCGCCCGATCGAGTTTGCATGGAAGCCAAACGATCGACGGCGGCTTCCACGGCCGCCTTGGCAAACTCGGCTTTGTCCCCGCCCAGCAACTCGCCGGCGTAGGCCATGGGCATGGCTCGACTCGTGGTCTGTTCTACGCAACCGTAGGGGAAGGACAAGAGGTTTTCGAGGGCGGGCCTGAGGTCGGTCGTCGGCAATGAGGATACTGTCACGGTGCGCTTCAGGCCCATGGGGAGAAAACGTTTGGAAACGGCGAGGACGCGGCTTCTCCCAGCTTCGAGCGTGAAGGTTTCATGGATGGTGTCCAAGGTGGCGGCGGGACGCACAGGCAGGCTTCCGGTGGCCTTGGCGACAAGTTCCCCAGCCCTGGCCTCGAAGCTGAACTCCACAACGCCAGGGCTCTTTTCCGCCTCTAGTTCGTACCACCTCACGGCCTTACCGCCAGCCACCACGAGCAACGGAGCCTCCTCCTTGAACAGAAAGCGAGCAGGCCCGGACAAGGAAATCCGCAGGCGGGCCTCCACATCCGTATCGGAGGTGTTGAACAAGGTCACGGGGACGAAGAAGCGGTCCCCTGGCGCGACGAAGCTCGGCAACGAAGCCTCGGCCAGCAAGGGGGCCGTCACGGTCACGGGCTCCTCGGTGTAGCCGTAGGCGTTACCCGCCACGGCCACGGCGAGAAACCGCAGTTCGCCCGTGAAGTTTTGGGGGAGATCGAAGGTCGTCTCCAGCTCGCCGTTTTCATCGACGGAAGCAAACTCCCGCCAGAGCATGACCGTTTTCTTCGGTTTGGCAGGAACGAGCGAACGGCGGACTGCGCCCCCGCCCGCGCCGAATCTGTCCATGGTGAGGGGGCGGATGTGGTCAGGGAGCAGTTCGAGGTAGCTATCGCCCGTATCGACCTTACTGCGCCAAGGGGCGTAAAAAACCCCAGCGGGGTCGGGCGTCTGGTAGTCGGTCAGGGACAACACACCCTCGTCCACCGCCCAAAGGTGAACGTAGACGGGCTCGCTCCGGTCCGCCGCGCCTTTCACCTTAGCCTTCACGGTTACCTTTCCGCCAGGTTCCACCTTGGCAGGCAGGCCGAGCTCCAAGGGAAGGTGCCGGGCGGAGAAGTCCGTCTTCACCCGAAGGACACCAAAGGCCCGGTGAGGCTTCCAGTCGGGAGAGGAAAAGTCGAGGGGACGTGTAACCGAGACGGTCACGAATGCCCCACCAGGCATATGCTCGGGCAAGGGGACTTCCACCTTCGTCTCCTTGTCGACAAGGGAAAAGGTCTCACTCCAAGTCAATCGGTTCGACTCAACCGTCACCAGCATTTCCCCCGCGAAAGGCGCCTCCACGGCCACGCTCGCGACCTCGCCAGGGCGATAAGCCTCCCGGCCCGGCTTTAATTCCACTCGGTGCGGGGAGGCCGAATAGGCACCAGTCTCTCCTAGTGCCGCCACCCGAAAAGTCCGTAAGGTTTCCGAGCCGCCAGCCAAATCCCGAGCGACCACACGGTAATCTCCGCTTTCTGCGCAAGTGAAGGTCAGGCGAGCCTCCTCGCCCGGCGTCACTCCCAAGTCTCGAACCGTTACACTCGCCTCCTCGAAGGCCTGCTCGACTCGCTGCCAAGTCCAAGAGTCATTCACCCGCCTCATGTCCCAACGATGTTCCAGCTTTTCCAACTTTACCTCCACGTCTCCCGCCAGCGGCTTTTCCCAACCCGGCGCCACCGCCACCAGCTCCACCACGAAGGGCTTCCCCGGCTCGGTCGTTCCGCCTTCCGCCACTCGAACGCCTACCAGTCGAGAGGCCGCGAACTTGCGCAGGCGAAAGGAATCGCTCACCGAAGCGCCGCCCGGAGAAGTTACGGTGAGATAACCCTTCCCCTCCCACAACCCTGGAGCCAAAAGGTCGCTTGCGGGAAAGACGACGGCCTTGCCTGTTCCGTCCGTCTTGCCCTCAATCCGCGTGAACTGAACGCGTTTCACACCCTCCTTACGTTCCTCGAAGGAAAAACCTTCCAAGCCAGATCCCGGCTCGGGCACGTAGGTCGCACGGGTCCACTCACCCGTCACGCGGTACTCCATGTCCGCTCCCGCCACTCCGAACAAGTAGCGGGCGGATAGGGCCACCTCTGGAGCCTCGGCCAACCCGTATGTCCCTTGGCTCGGCTCGCTCTTCACCTCGATACGGGCGGGTGTGAAAGCTTCGACCAAGGTGGACAGCTCCGCCAAAGTCTTTTCCGATCCCGGCAAGGCCAAGACGAAACGCCAGGAGCCCGTCCAAGACTCCGACGACATCTCATAAGAAAGGTGGAGCAGGCCCGCCTCGTTCGTCTTGCCGGCCAAAGTCTCGGCTAGCTTTCCGTCCGGTCTATAGGCGCGAAGTTCCACGGGAATAACTCCTGGTGCATCCCCCTTGGCCCCACGAACGATGGCCGTCAGCCTCAACGACTCCCCCGGCCTCCTGACGCCTCGGGCGGCGTAAAGCATGGCGTCTAAACCCTTGGGCGGTTCACGCCCCTCCAGGCTAAACTCGGGAGCGTTCCACTTGCGTTGGTCCAGACGGCGAAAGCTCAAGTCCCTCCCCTTCCCCGCCAGCACCAGCCAAGGGGCTCCGTCGGGATTATCGACCGCCGCCTCCAAGCGGACCAATCCGCGAGCGTCGGTAACGCCTCGGGCAAGTAACTGGTTAGTGGTCGAGAGCACCGTTACCTCCGCCTCCGCCACGGGCTTACCCTCGCTCAAGGAAGTCACCCAAATGAGAACCCCCTCCTCGTCCACCTTCGTGGTCAAAGCCAAGTCTGTCACGGCCACCACGGCCCGCGAATTGGTCCAGCGGCGTTCCACCGCCTCCGCACTGATGGCGTAGAGGCCCAGCGGTTCCTCCAAATAGTCGTCCAGACGAAACAAGAACTTCTTCACATCGTGCTCCGCCCCTTTCACGGGAATCAACTCGGAAAATTCCTCTCGGCCCACGTAGGAATCCGCCTCCCCCCGCAAGTGGGAAGCCAAATTGTTCGCGTAAACTCTCGACCCCGTGAGCTTCACCTCGCTCACGCCCACCACCTTGAAATCCAAGCTCAAGTTCCCCTTGGGACTTAGCACTCCTCGGGATTGCTCGAACTCCAAGGAAGGCGAACGCCGAGGCATGCGAAAAGAGAACCGCTCTCCCGACTCCAGCACCTGCCCGTCCGCCGAGCGCAAGTCACTTCTAACCGTAGCCACGTAATGACGACCCGGAGCGTTAAATTTTCCACGCAAAACGACGCCACGATTCGCCACCGAAACCGTCAAGTCCTCCACCCTCGGGCTCAGAGTCACCTCGGGGCGGTCCTGATACAGG
>CAXGVD010000295.1:0-4280 GCA_964012695.1 uncultured Opitutia bacterium | reverse complement strand
GAAACTCGACCCTCAACCTGTAAACCACAACCGCCAAAAGACAAGTCCCAGTATTGACGTTCTCCGGCGGGAAGGCCAACGTCCCGCTCCATGAAACGCCGCCGCTTCCTCTCTCATGCTACCGCCTCCGCAGGCCTACTTGCCGCCGCACCGATCGTCTCAGCCCAAGAAAGTCGCCCCTCCAAGGCCGCACCCTTCAAGCTTAAGTACGCCCCGCACCCGCGCATGTTCAAGCACTCCGCCGGTCCGGACGTCATAGACCAAATCAAGTTCGCCCACGACCAAGGTTTTCGGGCCTGGGAGGATAATCGTCTAGGCTCTGCCGAACCCGCCCAACAGGAGAAAGTCGGAAAAACCCTGCACGAGCTCGGCATGACCATGGGCGTCTTCGTCGCCTACGCAAACTTCGACGCTCCCACCTTCGCCGTGAAGAAAGAGGACGTGTGGGAAGGCGTCCTCGACCAAGTGAAGAAAGCCGTGGAGGTCGCCAAGCGCGTCGGGGCCAAGTGGACCACCGTCGTGCCCGGCGCCGTCCACCAGCAATTCAAGGACGACGAAAAATGGTCCAAGTACGGCGGCGGGCGCCTCGCACCCGGCTTCCAAACCGCCAACGTCATCGAACTGCTCAAGCGCTGCGCCGCCATCCTAGAACCCTCTGGCCTTGTAATGGTTCTCGAACCACTTAACTGGCACACTAATCATGGGGGTGCTTTTCTCAGTCGTTCCGACCAAGCCTACGCCCTTTGCAAGGCCGTCGAAAGCCCCTCTTGCAAAATCCTCTTCGACATCTACCACCAACAAATCACGGAAGGAAACCTCATTTCCAACATTGATAACTGCTGGGACGAAATCGCCTACTTCCAAGCCGGCGACAGCCCGGGCCGCAAAGAACCCGGCACGGGCGAAATCAACTATCGCAACGTCTTTCGCCACCTCCACGCCAAGTCCGTCGAAACCAAGCGGAACTTCGTCATCGGCATGGAGCACGGCAACTCCAAGCCCGGCCCCGAAGGCGAACAAGCCGTCATCCAAGCCTATCGCCGATCCGACGACTTTTGATGGCAGTCGCCGCCTGTTTACTCGCCTTCGCTTCCAAGTAATTTTGGCCGAGAATTCCGCCGAAGGACTTCAGCAGAATCATTCCAGCCATGCAAGCGATGGCTTCCAGACTCTCACCTCACGGCCTTGCCGTAGATTTGCATTTCGTGAATGGACCAGTAGAGGCTTGGGGCGGAGCCGGTCTGGGTGATTTTTAGGTACTTGGCCTGGGTGCTGGGGAAGATAATGTCGCTCACGGGATTGCGGCCGGCTCCCTTGCTAATGGGTTTGGTCCAAGTCTTGCCATCGAGGGAGGCTTGGACTTCATAGCCACGAGGATAGTCGCGAGAGGAGCCCGCCGAGTCGAGCAGGATACGGTTGACGGTCGAGACTTCGGGCAGTTCAACTTGGAACCACATGCCGGGAACCTGAGGGGCGCCCGTATCGAAGCGTGAACCGCTGTTCCCATCCACGGCGTTCTTAGCGACGCCGGAGTTGTGGCTGGCCGCGAACTTCCAGTCCTTGCGGTTGGTGAGCAGGGGCGGCTCCAGTTCCTCCAGTTCGGCCTCCGTCCAAGGAAGCTTGCGGTCACCGGACTCCTTGCGGATAGCGGCCACGAACTCTTTGGAGATGGCACCGCCGTTGTTGCCGAAGCTATTGCGGATGTAGGTGGATACGGCGGCAATCCACTCGTCATCGTTGGCGGCAAGCGGGAGCATTTGGCCGGGGTAGATCTTGCCGTCGAGCGGACCAGTGAGGCCGTGCAGGACGGTACGCACGAGGCTTCCACCAGAAGCCAGCACGCGCGGCGAACCAGGAAGCGGCGGTCCAAGGGTAAGGCCGGGTTGCTCCGCCGCCGGGGCCCCTTTACCATCGCCGCCGTGGCAGGCGTAGCAGAGTTGCTTGTAGATGACGGAGCCTTGCTCCATCTGCTTGGCGTAGAGAGCGTCTCGGCGACGTTGCTCAGCGAGGCGGGCTCGTTCGCGGGCAAGAGAGGCCCGGTTGCCAGCAATCCGTTGCAGGATGGGCTTGTCGCCGTGGGCTTCCAGAAGGGATTCCTCCAAGCCTGCGAGGACTTCGGAGCCGGCTGTCACGCCGCTGTAAGCGATAGAGTTGATGGCCTGGATTGCCACGTCCGCGTCCTTCTCGTCCTTGAGCTTGGGGAAAGCGGAGAGAATGGTGGAGTCGGCATTAGTCAGGTGGGATTCACTGACACGGATGGCGGCCTGGCGCACACGAGGGTCGGCGTCGCCGAGCGCATCGGCGAGAAGTCCGGGCTTGGCGGCAGCGAGTCCTTCGAGGGTCCAGAGGGCGTGGACGCGTCCCAGCGGAGAATCGCCTTGGCGGGCCACCTTCTCGAGGGCGGGGACGGCGGACTTTCCGTCCTCGCGCAGGATGATGAGCTTCTGGGCGGTATCGCGCCACCAGCCGTTGGGGTGAGAGAGGTAGGCGACGAGCTTGGCCGTGGGCTCGTCAAGCATGTTGGGCTTGGGCCCGGGCTTGAAAGTCTTGTGAACGAGGCGGTAGATGCGGCCCTTGCCGACGTTCTTGTCAATGCCCCACTTGTCGATGACGCCTCGCAGGTAGCTTCCCCGGCGGGTCCAGTTGCCCTGCTGGATGATGCCGCGGTGCATGTCGATGAAAAACATGGAGCCGTCGGGCGCGGTCTCGGCGCCAAGCGGGCGGAAGTTGATGTCTCGGGTACGGATGAACTCACTGCCGGGATCGGCATTGCTGAGAACTGTAAGGCCGTCCTTGCGCGTCACCTGGGCGCGACGGATGAGCCGGCCCACAGGCTCGGGGATGAAGAGGTTACCGTGGAGTTCCTTTGGAAGCCGGTCGCCCCGATAAATACCCTGACCCGCGCAACCCGTGAAGGCGTTGAGGCCGCCGTTGGGGCCGACCCTGCGGCGACCGCCCTGCACATCCGGCACAGGGGCAATGGGATGGACGCGGCGGAAATCCGAGGTGGTCTGCCCTGGGGCGTCGAACATTCCGTAGATAGGGGGTTGCTGGAAAAAGAAGGCGGGATTCTCGCCGCCGCCGGTGGAGTAATATATACGACCCTCGTTGTCGCTGGTCAGCCCCCATTGGCCGCCACCACGCGGGAGCTTCTCCTTGCGAAAGACGCCGTCTGTGTAGCGGTAGCGCACGTTTTGGTAGGTTATATAAATCCAATTGTCCAAGTTCCAGATGAGGCCGCTGGGTTGGTGCTCCATGTTGCCGCCGCGGCGGCCGCCTTCGAAAATCTTCACTTTTTCGTCGGCCACGCCGTCGCCGTCGGAGTCGCGGTAGTTCCAGAGGTCGAGCGTGTTGGTGATGCCCACCATGACACGGTCGTCCAGCGGGAGCACCATGCGTGGAAGCAGGAGGTTGTCGATGAAGACGGTACTCCTGTCGTACTTTCCGTCCCCGTTTGTGTCCTCGTGACGGGTGATGCGGCTCTTGGGCTCCTGCTCGCCGGTTGCGTCGGCGGTCTGCATGTAGGTGAGCATCTCCACTACGTAGAGGACGCCGTTGCCGTCCCAGGCGAGGGCCACGGGTTCTTCGACCTGCGGCTCGCTCAGGACAAGCTCCAAGGCATAGCCCTCCGGCAGTTCGATTGACTTGAGGGCCTCCTCCTTGGATAGGAAGCCGCGTTGGTAGACGTCGTCTCCCGGAGCCGCGAAGAGGGCGCCAGCAAGAACGAGGCAGGAAACAATGCTTGCTGCTTTCATAGATTGCCGCCCATGCAGAGGGAGAGCGGTCCGGTTTTCAAGGGTGGAATCCGCAGGTTTGGAAAAAAACGAAGCACGGACTTTGAAAACGATTTCCCTGGCGGGAACGGACCAAGTCAACGCAGGGGGTTCTCGTACCAGACAATGTTTTGGCTGATTTGGCCGGCAATGAGTAGGTCGAGGTCCTTATCACCGTCCATGTCCGCGGCCCGGATGTCGTAGGCGGCTTGGTCGTCGGACACGAGGTGAGTGGTGAAGTTGCCCTTGCCGTCGTTCTCGAACCAGGCGGCCACCTTGCTGACGTAGGCACAGGTGGCGGCGTCCACGTCGCCGTCGCCGTCCATGTCCACGACTTGAAGGCAGTGCGGGGAGAGCAGTTCCGTGTTCACGTGGTGAATCTTCCAGCTCGGGTTCTCGAACCAGATAAGCCCCTTGCCGTGCCCGAGGGAAGCTAGGACGTCTAGCTTGCCGTCGCCGTTGACGTCGGCGGGCTGAATGTTGGTCGCCCCCGGGCGGTTGCCGGGG
>CAXGVD010000294.1:0-4282 GCA_964012695.1 uncultured Opitutia bacterium | reverse complement strand
AGCCGGGTTTGAGAAGAGTCTGCCCGTGAACGTAGTTGATCTCGTCGAGAGGAATGCCACCATTCCGGACTCGCCGGCGCTCTCTTTGCCCGTGTGGTTGGCGGGAGCGCAGGCGGCTGGCCGGCAAGCTCCGGACTGGTTCACTTCGCCTTGGTTCGGCTCCTTTCATCTCACTTCCTCCGCATGGATCTATCATGCCGAACTGGGTTGGCTTCATGCCGTGAACGATGACTCCGGCAACGCCTGGCTCTGGCAGGCGAGCCAAGGCTGGCTCTGGACGGGGTCCGGCATCTATCCGTGGCTCTACCGTCATACCGACTCGGAATGGATTTACTTCCTCAAGAGTTCCGGCGGGAAAGTATACTATTACAGGCAAGCGACGGAAAGTGTAGGGGAGTGGTAGGGCATTCTTCCGTCCCGAGTTGAAAAAATCCTTTTCTGTTTCCCTCAAGCTTGGAGGAATTAGGCTGTGGGTTGTAGTTTTACTTGTTGCAGTCCCACGTTTTCACTTTTGAACTAAAGGGACACCTTGCTTTCCGCCTAATCGAAGCCCTTTTCATGTACCTGTTCGCCGCCGAATCCGCCGCCTCCTCGAACGTAGACACCTGGCCCCTCGTCATCCTCCTCGTGAGCGTGGCGTGGGTGGTGGTGGGCATCACCAAGTTGCGGCTCCATCCCTTCCTCACCTTGATGCTGGCCGCCGTGCTGGTGGGCTGGATGACCCCTTGGTTGCCCGAGGCAACGGACGTGAACAAGGGTTTGTATCAAGCTCGGGTGGCCTTGGCGGAGGCTTTCGAGTTCAAGGAGAACAACGAGACGAAGGAGTTGGAGACTTACTACCGCGGCGAGCTTTTGAGCCGGGAGGAGACTTCCGAGAAGTTGAAGGAGTTGAGCGAAAGGCACAAAAGCAATCTTACCTTGTCTTTCCGCTCGTCGGGGACCAAGGAATTCAATGCCACGTCCGTTCAGGCGGTGCTGCGGGAGGCGGAAGACCTGAACGCGTCCAAGATTACCTTCGAAGCGTACGAGAAAAGCCCACCCAAGAGTAATGAGATGCTCAAGGCCTTCACTTGGACTTTGTTGGGTTTCGGCGACTTGGTGGGTGGCTTGGGGCTGATCATTGCTTTGGCGGCGATCATCGGCACCTGCATGATGGCCAGTGGAGCGGCGGATCGTGTGGTGCGTTCCCTGATGGACGCCTTCGGGGAAAAACGGGCGGGAATAGTGCTTCTGTTGAGCGGATTCCTACTGTCCATTCCCGTGTTTTTCGACACCGTGTTCTTCCTCTTGATTCCCTTGGCCCGGGCCTTGGCTTTGCGTACGGGGAAGCACTACACGCTTTACGTCATCGCTATGGCGGGAGCGGGGGCGATCACCCACTCCATGGTGCCGCCCACGCCGGGGCCGCTGATGATAGCCGAAGGGCTGAAGCTGGACTTGGGCGTGGCCATGATGGCGGGGCTGGTGGCCAGCGTCCTGCCCGCCGTTCTGGTGCTCAAGATGGCGGCGTGGTTCGACAAAAAGTACGACCTTCCGATGCGGGACGCTCCCGGAACCTCTTCCGATGATTTGAAGGCAATCGTGGGCAAGAAGGACGACGAACTTCCGGGACTGTTGCTTTCCGCCCTGCCCATCGCCTTGCCCGTGGTTCTCATTTCCTCGGTCTCTATAATCAAGTTCGGGAAAAAGTTGGTGGGGGAGGGACATTTTCTCAAGTCCGAGGGTTTCGAGAGCTTTTATCCCTGCCTGGAGTTTTTCGGCTCGCCGAACGTGGCCATGACCTTGGCGGCGGGTTTCGCCATACTTGGCTTGGTGGGGCAGTGGAAGAAGACGAAAGAGAAGGAGTTGTCGAGCAAGCTCGGCAACACCATGCAGGAACCGCTTGCCACGGCGGGCGTCATTCTTCTCATCACGGGAGCGGGAGGTGCCTTTGGGGCCATGATTCGCTTGGCCGGGGTGGGGGAGTCCGTTGGCGCCATGGCGGACAAGTTCGATATTTCCTACGTGCTTTTGGCTTGGCTTGTTACGGCCGTGGTGCGCATCGCCCAAGGGTCCGCCACGGTGTCCATGGTGACGGGCGTGGGCCTGATGTCCGCCGTGATCGGGGATGGCTCCGACCTGCCGTATCACACCGTGTACGTCTTCCTCGGCATCGGTTTCGGATCCATCACCCTCTCGTGGATGAACGACAGCGGTTTCTGGGTCGTCCAGCGCCTCAGCGGCTTCACCGAAAAGGAGACGCTGAAAACCTGGTCCGTGCTTCTAACGGCAATCGCCCTTGTGGGGCTGGTAATTGCTTTGCTGGGATCGGTACTGTTGCCTCTGAAGTAAACACACACAACCAACTGACGTATTGTACAAGCTATGAACCGACGCACTTTTATCCAAGCAACTACCGGAACTGCTGCTGTCAGCTCAGTCATAGGAGCGGACAAACCTAAGAATGACGTGTCTAAAACATCCGCGGCTGGTCAGTTCCGGGGGCGTGTTTACAAATCCGTGAAATTCGGAGGCAAGCCGAATGTCGAGAGAATGAAGCGCTTGAAGGATTTGGGGTTCGACGGTGTCGAGGGTTCCGCTCCGGGCATGAACCTTGATGGATTGCGTAAAGCTTGTGCCGAGGTGGAGATGCCGATGCACGGAGTGGTGTACAACAAGCATTGGAAGATGCGGTTGTCGTCCCCCAATCCCGAGACGCGGGAGATTGGGCGGAAAGGTTTGGAGGAAGCTATTCGTGAGAGCAAAGCGGTGGGCGGTTCCTCCGTGTTGCTTGTGCCCGGGAGAGTTTCCGGAGCAGAAGAAACACACCAGCACGTTTGGGATCGTTCCATTACGGAAATCCGCAAGGTGCTGCCTCTGGCGAGCCGGCTGGGAATACAAGTGCTGATTGAGACTGTTTGGAACGGTTTCTGTTACAAGCCAGAGGAGTTTCGTGACTACTTGGACGCCATCGACAGCCCTTGGGTAGGCGCCTATTACGATATCGGGAACATGCAGAAGTTTGCCCCCAGTCACGAGTGGATTCGGGTGCTTGGTTCCCGCACGGTGAAGTTCGACGTCAAGGACTGGGGGAGGAAGAACGGCTTCTGCCCCCTGGGTAAAGGGGACGTAGACTGGAAACTGGTGCGCCGGGAAATGGAGCGCATCGACTTCTCCGGCTGGGTCACCCGCGAGGGTAATGACGGCGGCGACGACAAAACCGCCGCCCTGATGGACGAGCTACTCGATTTGTAAGGCGTGGTTTCAGTTGCGTATTCGTAGAAGGCGCTTCGACCTTCGCAATAGGGTTGCCTTGTCGGGCGAGGCCCTGTTGTTTCGTTTCCAACAAGTTTAGGGGAGTCCCCGGCGGGGGCTGAGAGGCGAGTGCGTTCCGCTCGCGACCCTTGGAACCTGACGCGATTCACGTCGCCGTAGGGAAAACGGTCCGCCGCAGGGCGAGAGGACGAAGAAGGTCTTCACCCGGTTTCTCGACGAGGGACGGGAGTTAGCGCAAGCTCAACGACCAAGCAGAAAGACCCAAGTAATGATACGAGAAGCCGAGCCTTTGGATGGAGGAAACGGAAGCGGCGAGCTGTTTTCCGGTTCCCGTCGCGTTTACGTGGAGGGGAGTCGTCCCGACCTGCGGGTGCCGATGCGCGAGATTGCGTTGTCTCCCACCCGAAAACCGGACGGGGCTGAGGAGTCGAATGAGCCCGTGCGGACCTACGACGCTTCTGGGCCGTGGGGCGACCCGGCCTTCCACCGCGACGTGAAGCGCGGCCTGCCCGTTCCCCGGGAGGCGTGGGTCAGGGAGCGCGGCGACGTAGAGGAGATCGCGGGACGCGAGGCGACTCCCGCCGACGACGGTTACCTCTCCGGTGAACACGCCCGCCGGGCGGGAGAACGGAACCCCGGGGAACTACCTGACTTCGACCGTTCCGGGCACAAGGTGCTTCGGGCCAAGCCGGGGGCCTGCGTGACTCAGCTTCATTACGCCCGCAAGGGAATCGTGACGCCCGAGATGGAGTTCGTGGCCCTTCGTGAGAACATGCGCTTGCAGGTCATTTCCGAGGAGTTGCAGATGAGCCCTGACGCACTCAGAAACACCTTGCGACACCAGCATCCGGGGGAATCCTTCGGAGCGGCGATTCCCGAAGAGATCACGCCCGAGTTCGTCCGCGACGAGGTGGCCCGGGGCAGGGCCATCATTCCTGCGAACGTGAACCACTTGGAGCTGGAGCCGATGGCGATCGGTCGAAACTTTCTTGTTAAGATCAACGCCAATATCGGCAACTCCGCCGTG
>CAXGVD010000293.1:0-4282 GCA_964012695.1 uncultured Opitutia bacterium | reverse complement strand
GCCCCGGCGGAACCGGCGAAGATGGAGGCAGGGTTGGCGGCGTAGTCGAAGGTGGCACCAGACACGGCACCGCTCCACTCCCCCGTAAGCAACAACAGGATTGTTTCCCCGTAGAGGGTGGCAGGCCAGGCTCCGAGGGCGGCACCGAGAGCGGCCAAGGCGGTGCCTTCCGCAAGAAACAGCCTCCTTACCTTGCGGCGAGGCAGGCCTACGGCGAGGAGGAGGCCAGCTTGCCGATTGCGTTGCTCCATGGCGAAGGCGAAGAGCATGCCCGCGAGGGCCATAGCGGCCACGATGACGAAGAAGCTAAAACCAAGAAAGAGCCCGCCAAAGTCGACCGGCGCCTCGACCGACTCCGAGGCGTCTTGCCGCAGGGGGCGAAAGAGCAGGCCGGCTTCGGCGGCGGTGAGTTCGGAGCGAAGAAAGGTTTCCGCCGTTTCGCGGGAGGGGACGTCCGCCTTGGCAACTCGCAGGCCCGTGAGAGAACCCCAGCGGTTGCTCCACATGGCTTGGCCGGCACCGAGGGTGACGAAGGCCTTGGGAGAACCTCGGTAGTCGTCCCAGTAGAGCTCGTCCTTCTCCCGCACCTTATGCTTTATAGGAATGCCGGTGTTCCATTCGCCGCAGGACTCGGCGTCTGAAAGGCCAGGGAACTGGGGCGTCCAGTCGCTTTCCTCCCCCTCCGGCACCTTTGCGAGCATGGGCACGACAGCCCGGAGGCGAAAAGTTTTGGAGACCTCGTTGAGCTTGCGCCGCTCGCCCACGGCGTAGTAGCTGAGGGAGACGGTGTCGCCAGCGGAGACGTTAAGGTCGGCTACCGCCCAAGAGTTGAGGACGATTTCCTCATCAGCCAAGTCGTCGGGAAGAAAGTCTGCCTTGTCGGGTTCCACCGCCGTGACCATGGAATAAGGAACGAGGGCGGTGGCGGTGGCGTTGCCTTCGAAAGCATTGGCGCCGGACCGCTCGGTGCCTGCGGCAATGGCGTTGACAAGGTAAGTGAGGGTGCCTGTGGTGTTAGGAGCGAGCTTACGGGCGGCTTCGCGCACGGGGTCGTTTAGAAACACTTGACGGGCCCGCACGCTCCATTCGGGAGAGTCGCGCAGGTCCTTCACGAACAAGCCGGCATCGGCCAGGGTCCAGGTTTCGTTCAGGGCGGCTTTAGCTTTTTCGAGGACGACGCCTTCCCCGCCCGGAGAGCCGAGCAGAAGGAAGTTGGCAAAGGTGGTTTTGCCCGCCTCCTCGTCGAAGTTGCGGAACATGCGCTTCTGCAAGGTCTTGAGCGAGACGAAGAGGGTGAGTGGCTCCCGCTGGTTGCCTTGGAGGCCAAAACGGCCGAAGCCTTCCGCCGTGACGAAGCCGTTGAGCGTCTCGTTGAAGGAGACGAACTTGTTATCGCGTTCGCCCGAAAGGGGCGCGTCGCGGGAGAACATACCGGGCTCCTCCACCCGTAGAATGAGACGACCTTTGGACTGTACCTTAACTCGTGCGTACAGCCGCTCGTTGACGAAGAAGCCGCCCTCGGAAAAATCCGGAGCAGCAGCCGGGTTCGGGGCCAGCTTCCAAAAACGCTCGTCCACGCCCAGAACCTGCACGTTGCGCACATTCACGGAGCCGTCGGGGGCGGAAAGATTTCCGTGCGTCACTACGACGGGAGCGACTACCACCTCGCCGCTCAGTTTATCCCTGACCTCGCCCGCCAAGGCCTCACGGAAAAACCCGTCTGCTGCCAACAAGGCGACGTCCGCCTTGCCGATGCGCTCGTCCGCCAACCGGCGCAGGGTGGCCTTGACCGAATCGCCAACCACCAGGGCTCCCACTAGAACAATAGCACACAAGGCCGTACCAGCCAGCACGCCGAGGTGCTGCCGCCAATAGTGGCGCAGGTTCCGCAGGACGATGCCGGAGAGAGTCATAAGGCTCCCCTCGTTCAGGCCGTTGTAAGGCCGTTGGCGTCGAGGCGATAGGTTGCGGCCATGCGGGTGGCGACTTCGGTGGAATGGGTGACGGTCAGCAGGGTGAGGTTGTGCTTGGTGTTCAACTCGACGAGGAGTTCGGCCAGCTTGTCGGTGTTGGCTTGGTCGAGGGCACCTGTGGGCTCGTCGGCGAGAAGGAGCTTGGGCTCGTTGACCAAGGCTCGGGCGACGGCAGCGCGTTGGCGTTCTCCTCCGGAAATCTCGGCGGGGCGGTGGTGGAGCCGGTGGGTGAGCCCCACCTCTTCCAAGAGGCTTTCGGTGCGTTCACGAAGGGCATGGCCGCTCAAGTCGCCGTGCCCCGCGAGAGCGGGCACCATGACGTTTTCCAGCACCGTACACTGGGGCAGGAGGTGGTGGGCCTGAAAGATAAAGCCGACGGTTTGGTTTCGGAAAGTTGCCGCCTCCTCGGGGGTGAGTTTGGCCACTTCTAGCCCGTCCACAGTAATCTCACCGCCGCTTGGCTTGTCCAAGGCGCCCACTACGTTCAACAACGTGCTCTTGCCGCAACCGGACGGCCCCACGATGGCCGCGGACTCGCCCTCCGCCAGCTCGAAGTTCAGACCCGCGAACACCTCCACGGCTTCGCCTCCACCGGGAGATTCGTAATGTTTGGACAGGTCGCGCAGTTGGATGAAGGCGGTCATGGAAAGTTAAAGGTTCGGGCACCGGTTTCGGAAGGTCTCGTTTCAAGCTCCGCCGACTCGCTCCCAGCGACGAGCTTTCATTTCGAAACGGGGGAGGGAGTCGGGCTCGACAGCTTGGACGGGTATCCGCAAGGAGAAGGTCTCGGTCAACGCTTTTTCGAGGGCGGCGGCCACCTCCTCGGGTGCCTCCGCCCGAAGCTTCAATTCCGTCATGGCAGCGGTTTCGTCCACAGTGACTTGGTACTCGGCCACTTCGTCGAAACGGCAGACCACGGCGTCCACGGAGGCGGGGTAGAGATTGACGCCCCGAACCACGACCATGTCGTCGGCCCGCCCGAGGATGCCGCCAAGCAAGTCGAGGGTCGGCTGGCCCGCATCGTCTTCACCCCAACGAGACTTGACGATATCTCCCGTGCGGTAACGAAAGAGCGGACAACCAGCACGGCCCAAGGTGGTGAGGACCAGCTCCCCCTCTTCTTCTCCCGTCACAGGTTCGCTCGTTTCGGGGCAAACGACCTCGGCCAAATAGCTGTCGAGAATGACCCGTAGACCGCCTTCCCCCCCAGGCGTTTCATAAGCGACGGGCCCGACCTCCGTCATGCCATAGTGGTCGAAAGGTTCGGCCCCGCCCCATGCCTCTCTCAGGCGAAGGCGGAGAGTGGACGAACTGCCCCCGGGCTCGCCCGCCAAAATGAGCTTGCGGACGGCGGCGGCCCCGAGGTTCATGCCGCACTCACTGGCCACCTCTGCCAGGCGCAAAGCGTAGGTGGGCGTGCAGAACAGGTGTTCGACTCCGTGATCAAGAATGGCCCGGAGCCTTTGCTCGCTACTCAGGCCGCCGCCAGGCAAGCACAGGCAACCCCGCTTGGCGGCGGCTTCGAAAGCGGTCCAAAAGCCGAGAAAGGGTCCGAAGGAAAAGGCAAAGTAGCAACGGTCTCCAGGCTTCACCCCGCCAGCTTCCAGCACCTGATCCCAGTTGCCGAGCATCCAGTCCCAGTCCTCGGGAACGTCGGGCCACGCCATGGGAGCGCCCTTGGTGCCGCTGGTTTGATGGAAACGGGAATAGCAGTGGAGAGGGTGGCTAAGATTACTTCCGTAGGGCGGGTGAGCCAAATGATCGCGCGCCAGCTCGTCCTTGGTGGTGAAGGGACAAAGGGCAACGAACTCCTCCATGCTCGCCACCTTTTCCGGCTCGGGGAAAACGGGGGACAGCTTGGCTTGTTGAAACGGGTTGCTCCCCATGGCCACGCCGAGCACACGGCGCAGGCTCTCCAAACGATTCGGCGAAGAGCCCGTCATCACGCAACGAATGCGTTCAGGACTCGCCGCCTTCAGGAACCTGAGCAGGCGGAGACTTGGACGGCTTGGGCGCGTGTTTGGTGACAAGATACCCGCCCAACGCGGCCAAGCAAATG
Organism: uncultured Opitutia bacterium; assembly: GCA_964012695.1. GTDB lineage: Bacteria > Verrucomicrobiota > Verrucomicrobiia > Opitutales > Seribacteraceae > CAXGVD01. The sequence goes on along the minus strand of CAXGVD010000293.1, from coordinate 250 downwards.
CCCGCGATGAACGGAAGCTTCACATGGGGCCAGTTCTCTTCCTTCGTCGTGCTCACGATGGCGTTCACTATAGGCGCGCCCGCGAAGATGATGGACATGATGACGGGTACGTAGGCAACAGTTGGCTTTGGTGCCGCTCCGAATGCCAGCAACACACCCAGTGCCCCGATGGCTCCGAGTGTCCCCGCGAAGAGAGACCACTGCCAACCCTTCGTCGGGTAAGTCCAGAAGGCCACATTGCCTCCCTTAA
>CAXGVD010000292.1:0-4287 GCA_964012695.1 uncultured Opitutia bacterium | reverse complement strand
CATGCTTTTGTGTAGGTCGTCGATGCCGTCGCGGAGGGGGTCTGGGTTGTCGCGACGGAGGTCGAGTTCCCTGCGCAGGGCCATTTCGGAGTTGGTTTCGTCCATACTGTTCATGATCACGCCGATCACGAGGTTGAGGACGATCATGGTGCCGAGCAGGACGAAGCTTACGAAGAAGAGGGCGGCCCCAAGCGGTGAGGCGTAGTGGGTGGGGTTCCACTTTGCGAGGTCGGCTTGGGAGTAACCGTAGGCGTCGGAGCCGTACATGTTGACGTACATGACGTCCGTCCAGTCCTCCAGGGTGACGACGCGGAACAGGGAGAGGATGGAGGTCTGGAGGTTGCGGAAGTGAATGGGGTCATTTTCGGCATAAAGGAAGACGGCCATGGCGCCGTAAACGTAGAAGAGGAGGAGCAGCAGAATGCCGACGTAGAACATGGAGGGGAGGCTCTTGAGTAGGCAGCTCACCAGCACTTGGAGCTTGGGCACGGCGGAGATCAGCCGAAGCACCCGCAGGATGCGGGCGAGGCGGAGGATGGGGAGGAATGAGCCGTCGATGGGCAGGAGGGGGGCCAGCAGGCAGACGGCCACGATGGCGAAGTCGAACAGATTCCAGGGGTTGCGGAAGTAGTTTAGAGGCTTGTCACGCTCGGCGGCGATCTTGATAGCGGCCTCGATGGTGAAGATGGCGAGAACGAAGGAGTCGAGGAAGCCGAGGACGGTCTCGTGTCGTTCGGCGAAGTCGGCGTAGGTCTGGACGCCGACTAGGAGGCCGGCGAAGAGAATAGTGGCCACGATGAAACGGTTGAAGCCGGGGCTTGCGGCGATAGTGGAGCAGGTGTTTCCCATGGTGATGTTTGGTTAGCAAAGGAGGTAAGGACGGCAAGAGATTTTTTCTCGCCATTGGGGCGAGGTCTCGTTGCTTTTGGAGGATATGAAAGACCGATACGTCGTGATCATGGCGGGGGGGCGTGGGGAGAGATTTTGGCCCCAGAGCCGCCTGCGCCGCCCCAAGCACTTGCTCCCCATTGTGGGGGATGCCCCCATGCTGACCCAAACCGTGGAGCGCCTGACGGGCTTGGTTCCGCCCGAAAACGTTTTCGTGGTTACGAACGAGGAACAGCGGGAGGCGGTGCTGGAGACCTGTCCTGTCCTGAAGCCCGAGCGGGTGGTGGGTGAACCCGAGGGGCGCGACACCGCCGCCGCCGTGGGCCTGGCCGCTTTGCTGGTGAGGCGGGAAAGCGCTTCCGGTGCCTTCGCCATGTTGCCGGCGGACCACGTCATCGCCGACGACGAGGGCTTCCGTTCCGTGCTGGCCACGGCCTTCGCGGCAGCGGAGCAGGAGGACTTGCTGGTGACCGTGGGGGTGCGTCCCGACGAGCCCGCTACAGGCTACGGCTACCTTCAACGGGGAGAGGTCCGTTGCGAGCGGGAGGGTAGGGCGGTGCGAGATGTACTTCGCTTCGTGGAGAAACCGGATCTCGCCGTGGCGGAGACCTACCTGGCCTCGGGCGACTACCTTTGGAATGCTGGTATGTTCGTCTGGCGGCCCGAGGTTATTCTCCAGGCCATCGAGGTCCACGCTCCCGAGCTGTCCGAGGGCTTGCACAAGCTTGACAAATTGTGGTTCGAAACGAGTTCCCTCGACCAGGCAATGCGTGCGGTGTACCCGAGCTTGAAGAAAATCTCGGTGGACTTCGCCGTTATGGAGAAGGCGGACAACGTGGCCTCGGTGGAGAGTGCCTTCGACTGGGATGATGTGGGTGAGTGGCCTGCCATTGCTCGGCATTTTCCCGCCGACGAGGCGGGCAACGTCTTTCGAGGGGCGGGTTTGGCGATGGAGGCGAGCGGAAACGTGACCTACGCCGAGGACGGGCATCTCGTGGCCCTGCTCGGGGTGGAGGATTTGATCGTGGTGCAGACGGCGGAGGCCACCCTCGTCTGCCGCAAGGAGGACGCCCAGCGGATCAAGGAACTGACCCGCCGCGTTGGCGAAAGCGAAGGGGGGGGCGGCCTTCTCTGAGGGCTCGGCATGGCCAATCGCCTCGGCATCGACTACGGGACCAAGCGAATCGGCTTGGCCTTCGCCGACGAGTTGCGCGTGCCCGTGCCCTTGCCCGCCGTTCCCGGGGTGGACGATTCGGAGTGGCTGGAGTGCTTGGCCACTGTGGTGGATGGACGGGGAGCGAATGAGTTGGTGGTGGGCTACCCGCTACACATGGACGGCTCGGCTGGCACCCGGGCTAAGGAGGTGGATGCCTTCGCGGACCGATTGGCCGAACGCTTCGGCCTTCCTGTTAGGAAAGTTGACGAACGCCTTTCCAGCCAAGAGGCCGCCGCCGGCATGAAGCTTTCCCGCAAGCGAATGCCGGGGAAGGAGTCGGGGGTACTGGATTCCGCTGCTGCCGTTGTCATCCTGCGTGATTTTCTGGAGGCTAACGATCCCACCCTCCTGCCCCCTCCGGACGACTGGGACGAAGAAGGTGAGGGCGACTTGTGAAACTTTCTGCCGTCGAACCTTCCCGCTGGCGTTGCCTGTGTGCCTACGACGGCACCCACTACGTCGGCTGGCAGCGACAGCCCGAAGGCGACTCCGTACAAAGCGTCATCGGGGAGGCCCTAGCCCTGACCTTTGGCGAGGATGTTCGTACGATAGGGGCGGGGAGGACGGACGCCGGCGTGCACGCCGAGGGGCAGGTTTTTCATTTCGACGCGGCCTGGCGTCACGGTCCCGAAAAACTCCTCAAGGCCTTGCGGACTCGTTTGCCCGAGGACGTATCCGTCCTCGATATCCGTCCCGCCGGTCCTGGTTTTCACGCCCTCCGTTCAGCCCGGGGCAAGCGCTATGTTTATCGGGCGGTCGAAGGTTGGGCGACTCCGCGGGATGTCCGCTTCTTTCACTCGCTGGAGCATCGCCGGATGGACCTGAAGGCCATGCGGGCGGGCGCTTCCCATCTCGTCGGGGTGCATGACTTTTCTGCCTTCGCTGCCAACAGAGGTTACGAGGACGGGGAGAGCCCTGTGAAGGACCTGTGGCGCCTCGATGTAAAACGTTCCGGGCCGCACGTCACCATTACCGCGGAGGGGGGCGGCTTTCTCTACAAGATGGTGCGGAGTTTGGCGGGGGCTTTGTTCGACGTGGGGTCGGGCAAGCTGAAGCCCGATGACCTTCGGGCCATTCTCGCCTTCCGCAAGCGTACGGCGGTGGTCGTCTCCGCGCCTGCGCGCGGACTTACTTTGGAAAAGGTGTACTACCGGATGCCCAAGCGGTCCTTATGAAACTTTTGAAACCGCTGGCCGCCGCCGTCGACCGAACCTTGGACACTCTAGTTCCGCTGGACTGCTGCGGTTGCGGAGAACCCGTGCGAGGCGGACCGCTCCGCTACTTGTGTGAGCTGTGCTTTCGGACGATAGAATGGATTTTGCCTCCTTACTGCCTGCGGTGCGGTTCGCCCGGACCGGAGGCATGTTCCCGTTGCCTTGCGTCCCCGCCCGCCTACGGACATTGCCGTGCCCTGTTTAGCTTCACGGGGCCAGGGCGAGGCTACGCGCACGATCTCAAGTATCGCGGCGCCCGCCTGCTTTTGCGGGACTTGGAGACTCTCGCCCGCTCCGTTCCCGGTTACTTAGCGCACTTGGATGGAGCCGTTCTCACACCCGTTCCCCTGCATGTCGAAAAACGCCGGAAGCGAGGCTTCAACCAGAGCGATTGGATCGCTGAGGCCCTCGCGGGAATCGTCGAAGGCGCGGAGGTGGCCCACCTTCTCGAACGCATCCGCCCCACCGCCACCCAAACCAGCCTGTCGCGGCCCGGACGCCGGGAGAATGTGAAAAATGCCTTTGCCCTGCGTCCAGGGACGCGCTTGGATGCTAGCCGAAGATATGTAGTGATCGACGACGTCTTCACCACCGGAGCCACGCTCGAAGCCTGTGCCTCACCCTTGTTCGAAGCAGGTGCCTCGGAGGTGGACGCGCTTGTCCTCGCCCACGGAATCTAGTTCGAACTTTTCCTTTTCTCCAACTCGACATGGCAATTTTCTCCAAACCGCAGTATTCCACCGTCAAGGTGCGGACCCGCGAAGGCGCTCCCAAGGGCATGTGGACCAAGTGTCCAAAGTCTGGCGAAATGGTTTACGTCAAGGACCTAAAGAAAAACATGATGGTGGTGCCAGCCAGTGGCTATCATTTCCCCCTGCCCGCTCCCGAACGGATCGACTCCCTCGTGGACAAGGGAAGCTTCAAGGAACTGGACGCCAACTTAACCTCCCTTGACCCCTTGGATTTCAA
>CAXGVD010000291.1:0-4287 GCA_964012695.1 uncultured Opitutia bacterium | reverse complement strand
GCCATCATAGACCGCTTGCGCCTTTCCCCGGAACGCATCTCCACCATGGCCGAGGGCGTTCGTCAAGTCATTGCCCTCCCCGACCCCGTCGGCCAAGTCCTCGAACAAAACACGCGCCCCAACGGCCTCGACATCCGCAAGGTCAGCGTGCCCATGGGCGTGGTGGGCATAATCTATGAGTCACGCCCCAACGTCACCATCGACTGTGCCGTCCTCTGCCTCAAATCCGGCAACGCCTCCATCCTCCGAGGAGGCAAAGAAGCGTTTCATTCCAATACCGCCTTGGCCGAAATCATCCGGGACGCCCTGAGCGAATCCGAGGTTCCCGAAGACGCCGTCCTCCTCGTCCCCACCACCGACCGCGAAGCCCTGAACCACCTACTCAAGCTGGACGAACTCGTCCACTGCATCATTCCTCGGGGCGGAGAAGCCCTAATCCGCTTCGTGGCCGAGCACAGCCGAATTCCCGTCATCAAGCACTACAAGGGTGTCTGCAACCTATACGTGGACGCCGAGGCGGATATCGACCTCGCCCGCAAAATCGCCGTCACTGCAAAGTGCGGACGTCCCGGCGTCTGCAATGCCATCGAGAACCTATTCGTCCACCGAGAGGTCGCTGCCGACTTTCTCCCCGAAACCATCGACGCCCTCGTCGACGAAAAGTGTGAGGTGCGTGCCGACGCCGAAGCCCGCGACCTACTCGCCAAGACCCGCCCCAACATCCCCGTGGCGCAAACCACCGAGGAGGATTTTCACACCGAGTTCCTAGACCTCATCATCTCCGTGAAACTCGTTGAGTCCGCCGACGAAGCCATCGAAGCCGTCAACCAATACGGAAGCGGTCACAGCGACGCCATCGTAACCGCCAACGAAACCACCGCCGAACGTTTCCTCGCCTCCGTGGACACCTCCACCGCCTACTGGAACGCCAGCACCCGTTTCACGGACGGCTTCGAATTCGGCCTCGGAGCCGAGATAGGCATTTCCACAGACCGTCTCCACGCCCGTGGGCCCATGGGCCTGCGCGAACTGTGCACCTACAAGTATCAGGTGCGCGGCAACGGACAAACCAAGTAAATGAACGAACCGATTCCGACCTTCTCGCCACGCGGGCTCGGGCGCCGCATCGCCGAGGGAGCCGTACGCGTCATCGACGTGCGCTCTCCCGCCGAATTCCGACGCGAACGCATCCCCGACTCCGAGAACGTCCCACTCGAAACCCTCCGCGACGGAAACCTCGAAAGCCTCAGAAACTCCGCCAACGGCATCCCCTTCTGCTTCTCCTGCCAATCAGGCGTGCGGGCCGAACGCGCCGCACGCAGGCTCCAACGGGAAGGACTGGACAACGTCTACCTGCTTACGGGCGGACTCGACAACTGGAACTACGAAAGCCTTCCCACCGAAGGAGCGGGCGCTGGCAGCCTCCCCCTTGACCGCCAAGTCCGCCTCGTCGTAGGTTCCCTCATCCTCGCAAGCTCCCTCGCTGGTTTCGTCTTCAAGAGCCCCTACTGGTTTGCCGCTTCCGCCTTCTTCGGAGCTGGACTCGTGTTTTCCGGACTCACTGGTTTCTGCGGACTGGCCCGCATCCTCGCCCGGATGCCCTGGAACCGCTAAGTCATGAGCAGCCTCCTCATCCTCGGCGCCCGCCTCGTCAACGAGGCTCGCATCGAGGAAAAGGACCTCCTCGTCGACCACCACGGGCGTATCGCCCGCATCGACGGCGACCTCTCCTCCCTCCGCGCCGACGAAACCATCGATGCCGCAGGCCACTACCTTCTCCCCGGCCTCATAGACGACCAAGTCCACTTCCGCGAACCCGGCCTCACCCACAAGGCCACCATAGCCACCGAATCCCGAGCCGCCGCCGCCGGAGGTGTCACCTCCTACATGGAGATGCCCAACGTAAACCCGCCCACTATCAACATGGAACGGCTGCGGGAAAAACTCGCCGTAGCCGCCCGTGACTCCGCCGTCAACTACGCCTTTCACCTCGGCGCCTCCAACTCCAACCTCGAAGACGTAAAAACCGCCCCGACCGATGAAATAGCGGGCGTGAAAATCTTCATGGGCTCCTCCACGGGCGACATGCTGGTTGACGACGAATCCGCCCTCGAAGGTATTTTTCGCCACGCCCCCGCCCCCATTTCAACCCACTGCGAGCACACCCCCTCCATCCTCGAAAACGAGCGTCTTTACCGCGAACGCCACGGAGAAAACATCCCCTTCTCCGCCCACCCCGAAATCCGTTCCCGCGAAGCCTGTCTCCGCTCTTCCTCCCTCGCCGTGGAACTGGCCCAGACCCACGACGCCCGCCTCCATGTCCTCCACCTCACAACCAAGGAGGAACTCGCCCTTTTTTCCGACGCACCCCTACCCGGCAAACGCATCACCGCCGAAGCCTGCGTGCATCACCTCCACTTCGACGATTCCGCCTACCCTACCCTAGGGTCCCTCGTCAAATGCAACCCCGCCATCAAGACCCGGGAAGACCGCGACGCCATTCGTCAGGCCGTCAACCAAGGCCGCATAGACGTAATCGCCACCGACCACGCCCCCCACGCCCGCGAAGAAAAAGACGCCACCTACTTCCAAGCCCCCGCGGGCCTACCTCTAGTCCAACACTCGCTCCTTCTTCTGCTCGAGCTCTGGCGGGACAAAATCTTCAGCCTCGAAACCATTGTCCAACGTGCCTGCCACGCCCCCGCCACCCTCTTCGGGGTCAGGGAACGCGGCTTCCTTCGTGAAGGCCACCACGCCGACCTCGTTCTGGTGAACCCCGACGCCACTACCCTCGTCACCCCCGACACCCTCCACTACAAATGCGGCTGGTCCCCTCTCGAAGGAACACGCTTCCGCTCCCGCATCGCAGCCACCATCGTATCCGGCCAAATTGTTTACCGGAACGGCCAAATCCTCGACCACGTACGCGGCCGGCAAATCAGCTTCCACAAAGACAGACGCTAAAACCCGAATAAAGCCCGCCCGCTCCTACTCGCCTGCCCCCAAATCCGCGCGCCCATGCTTCCCCGCCTCCTCCTGCTCTTCATCACCGTTCCGCTGATCGAACTCTACCTCCTCGTCAAGGTGGGGGAAGAGGTAGGCGCGGGGCCCACTATAGCCCTCGTCATCCTCACCGGCATCCTCGGCGCCGCTCTCGCCCGCAGCCAAGGGCGCTCCATCCTCCAAAACCTCCAAACCGACCTCCAAGCCGGACGATCACCGACCAACGAACTGCTGGACGGTTTCCTCGTCCTCGTTGGTGGCATCGTCCTCCTCACCCCCGGTCTACTAACCGACCTCTTCGGCTTCGCCCTCCTAATCCCCGCCCTCCGAACCCCCATCCGCAAGCGCCTCCAATCCGGTCTCGCCTCCCGATTCGTCACCCAATTTCCCCGCCAACCCCAACAAAGAAAACCAAGAGACGAAAACGTCATCGATGTCTGAATCCCCGTCCCTCTTCCCGCAAAAACCATTGCCCCTCGGCCCTTCCCCCCTCTACCCTCCAACACATGCAAGAGCCAACTCCCTCCACCCGCAACCCATCCCTTCTCCTTGGCCTAGCGCTCCTTCTCCTCGCCTCATGCGGGAGCGACCACCCCGGAACCTACCAAGCCGTCCTTGAAGGGAAGACCACGACCTTCGTTCTGGAGGACAACGGCACCGCCCGGCTCACCGGATACCGCCCTGAAGAGCTCCTCGGCGAATGGAAGCAAGAATCCCTACAAGGGGAAAAGGCCCTGTTCATAGATTTCGATGGCCCCCCCGAAAAACCCTTCCGCATCCGCTTCGACCTCCGCCCCAAGGACGACGGCCTGCACCTTGCCCGCATCCTAGCTCGCAACACGGGCCCCGGCACGCAGTTCAGAGAAATCACCCCGAAACTAAAACCCGTCTACAAAATCCTCCCCCCCGAAAAGAAGGAGTAGCCGCTTCCGGCGCGGTTTTGGAGCACTTCCCCGTTCCTGACATTTCTTTGACGTAGGTTTTACGCCGACCGAACAACTTTCTCCGGCTGATCCGGCATAATCGGGTTTTTCCACACAACCCGAAAACCGAATCCAAACACAGGAGAAAGTGAAGATGAAAAAAACAGGTATCACCCTCACGCTAGTCGCCGCAGGCGTCGCAGCCGTCTCGGGAGGAGGCAAAACCGAACCCCTCCTTCAATCGACCCCTTACCCCGCCGGGGTCGTCGAACAGACCGAACTCACGGTCCCGCCCAACGGTCCCCGCGTAACGGTGGAAGTTCTCGCCAAGAAGGAAATCACCCAAGAACCGAAGCTTCAG
>CAXGVD010000290.1:0-4304 GCA_964012695.1 uncultured Opitutia bacterium | reverse complement strand
CACATCCGCGTGGCCGAACTCGCCATCGACCGGGCCAAGCGCCTCGTGGAAACTGGAAAGGACGTGGTGCTCCTCCTCGACTCCATCACCCGCCTCTCCCGAGCCTACAACGCCGCCACGGGCAAAGGCGGTCGCACCATGACGGGAGGCCTCGACGTCCGGGCACTGGAGAAACCCCGCCAAATCTTTTCCGCCGCCCGCAACTCGGAAGAAGCCGGCAGCCTCACCATCGTAGCCACCGCCCTCGTGGAAACCGGCTCAAAGATGGACGACCTCATCTTTCAGGAGTTCAAAGGCACGGGGAACAGTGAAATCGTCCTCGACCGCAAAGTCGCCGAACTCCGCCTCTGGCCCGCAATCAACCTCGCCTCCTCCGGCACCCGCAAGGAAGAGGAATTGCTAGACCCCGCCATCCTCGAAAAAGTCTCCTTCGTCCGCCGGGCCATGGCTCCTATGAAAATAGAGGACGCCGCCGAAACCCTCATCGAGCGCCTCGCCAAAACCTCCTCAAACAAAGAATTCCTCGCCCTTCTGCAAACCGCGTAACAAGTTTGACTTCGCGCCCACGCGCGTACATTTTTTCCATCTTTTTTTCACCCGCTTCGCCTCCCACCCACATCCATGCAAAACTTCGCCGAACAGTGCCTCGACCTCGTTCGCTCCATACTCGGCAACAACCTCCACCACGTTCAGGAAGACGGCTCGGTATCCCCAGCCGAAGGCGAACAGGCCCGCATCGACGAATCCGGCCACGCTGCGCTCGCCATCGGCGAATACTTCCGGGCCACCGGTGAAACCGAGCTGGACGGGCTCGACCTCGCCGATCTCGCCGCCCGCTGCATCACCAACCAAGCATTCGGCGCCGAAGACAATGACAACGGCCTCGCCTACGCCTCCCTCGGCCTCCTCTCCTTCGGTGCCGCCAAGGAACGAAATGTCGTCTGGGAGCGCCTGCTCGACCCGACCCGCGAGCAACTGGACCAGCGCCTCCTCGCCCGTTCGGACTACGACGACCACTCTCAAGCCTTCAATGTAGCCAAATCCGTCTGCCGCTTCAGTCTGGGCCTCTCCAAGAAAGACGAAACGGGGAAAATCATCGACCGCTTCGTCGAGCGCATCCAACAACACAGCTCTGGCGGCTTCTGCGACGACGACCCCGAAGGATTCGGAGGCGTGTACGACGTCTACGGCATCCTCTCCTTCGTCTTCATCCGGCAATCCCTTCAGCTACACGCCAACGTACACCTCAAGGACCGCAAGCTCCCCAAGCTCCGCACCTACGCGGAAAAATACCTCCGCATGCTCCCCGATATGACCCGTCAGGACGGCCTCGGCTGGAGCTATGGCACCTCAGCTGGCGCCTACGGCCAGCTTCACTGCATCAGCCTCATTCTCCAAGCCATGCGCGACCACTGGGTCGCGGACGAAAAAATCCCTGTCTACCTCGACACCCTACGCCGCCTCTTTCAATACTTCTTCGTCACCTACCTCGACCAGGAAAGCGGGTGCCTCGTCATACGCGACGACGAGCGAAACACAGTGCCCCAGCACACCACCCGCATGGCCAATTTTGACGCCGCTCGCTACCTCTGCCAATGGTCCCGCCTAGCACGCATCATCGGCGGCTCCCTCCGCGTCCCCGCCCCCAACCGCTCCAAGACGGCTGGCCGCTTCGTCATCTTCGACAAGTCGCACAAAAAGGAACACGGCCTCTTCCTCTTCCGTAACGAGAACTCCGGCATTCAATACCAACTCCCCCTCGTCGGCCCCGGGCCCAATCCCACCTCCGACACTCTCGCCTTCCCCCACTGCCAAGGCATCTTCGATTGGCCCGCCAACAAATACCTCCCCGTACTCCTCCCCGAGCTCACCTTCGGCGACAAAGTCGTCATACCCTCCTACTACGGCAAAAATTGCGTCACCGGCATCGGCCTTCGCAAATCCTTCTACCTGCGCTTCGACCAGCCCGACCTCGTCACCAAGGAGGGCGCGTACGCCTACGGCCTCGGCAGTTGCCATGTGCAATGGACCTTCGGCGATGGAAAAGTTACCTCCGAATTCACCTTCCGGGTGAAGAACCAAGTGACCATGGACTCCATGCGCTACGCCCTCGTCATCGGCTCCCCCCACTCCGCCTACCGCCTCGGTACCACCCTTCGCCAAGGAGCTGAAGGACTCCGGGCGAACGTAGAGACCGACGACTTCCAGGCCGCATGGGGTGAATTCGAAACCGTCTCCGAAGACCCCGACTACCGAGGCGTCGCCGGGAACGTCCACTATGTCCAGTTTCTCCGCCGGGACCACCCCCTCATCATGCGCCCCGGCCACCAGTACAAACTGCAAGTCTCTTTCGAGCCCGACGTCGCCTTCGCCGACGAATAAGCCCGAACACTCTCTCCCCCCTCCGCCACCCGCCCTTTCCGCGTACCGCAGCACCCATGCTCTCGGCCCGCGTAATACCCTGCCTGGACGTGGATGCAGGACGCGTCGTCAAAGGCATACGCTTCAAGGAACTGCGCGACGCCGGAGACCCCGTCGCCGTAGCCCAAGCCTATGAAGAGCAAGGGGCCGACGAACTCGTCTTCCTCGACATCACCGCCTCCTCCGACGAACGCTCCATCATGCGCGAGGTGGTGGAACGAACCGCCGACACCTGCTTCATGCCTCTCACCGTCGGCGGCGGCATCCGGACCGTTGAAGACGTCCGCCAAATGCTCCTCTCCGGGGCGGACAAGGTGAGCCTCAACACCGCCGCCATCATCAACCCCAACCTCATCAACCAAGCCTCCTCCAAATTCGGCAACCAGTGCATCGTCGTGGCCATCGACGCCAAAGCTGATCCCGAAGACCGCAGTTGGCGCGTGTACACTCACGGCGGCCGCAAGCCCACCGAGCTGGACGCCGCCGACTGGGCCAAGGAAGTCGCCTCACGAGGTGCAGGCGAAATACTTCTCACCAGCATGGATCGGGACGGAACCAAAATCGGCTTCGACCTCGACCTGACCCGAACTGTTTCTGAAGCCGTGGAAATTCCCGTTATCGCCTCTGGCGGCGTAGGAACCCTCCACCACCTCGTGGAAGGCGTCCGTGAAGGCAAAGCCTCTGCCGTACTCGCCGCCAGTATTTTTCACTTCGGCGAGTTCACCGTAGGCCAAGCCCAACAAGCCCTCGCCGACGCAGGCATCCCCGCAAGAACGCCCCGCCGATAAGGATCAAAACATGGCCGCAGGCATCTTGTCCGCGCTCAAATCAAAACCAAGACGGGACCGTCTCCATCACTTTTCTACCTCAACCACTTTTCCCAACCACTCGACGAAAGTCCTCCAGGAACCGGGTGGCTACCCCCTCCACTTGGTACGCTTTCGCCGCCTCCCGGCCCGCAGCCCCCACCACCTTCCTAGCCGGCTCCGCCGCATCCGCCAGAAGCTCCGCCAAACGTGCCCGTAACGCCTGGGCCACCTCGGCGCTCCGGTGGTCGAAAACGAAACCCGTCTTCCCCTCTTCCACGAAATCTCGAAAGCACCCAAGCCCCGAAACCAGCGGTGGGCAACCGCAACTCATCGCCTCCAGCACCGCCAAGCCGAAGGTTTCCCCCCGCTCCGCCAAGGAAGGATAGGCAAACAAGCCCGCCCGTTTCAATTCGCTGCGCAACTCATCCTCACCGAAAAAAGGCTCGTGAAAACTCACTGCCTTCCCCACCCGCTCGCCAAGCCCCTTCAATTCCTGCAGAAACACCCGTCCAGCTCCGCCCTGCTCCACCCGCCAAGGTCCGCGAACCTCCAGACGCCAATCCCCCCGTTCCTCCGGCCTCAAGCCCGCAAAAGCCTCTACCAACTGCATCAAGCCCTTTTCGGGATGAATCCGTCCGAGATACAGGACCACCTTGTCCCGGCTAGCCTCCCCGGGCTCCGCCGCCGGGCCCAAGTCCCACGGCAGCGGATAGGGCAAGGCCACCGCGTTATCCGCCGACCCCGGAGCCTCTCGACGTATCGCCTCCGCTATCGCCTCCGATGGCGCCTGCAACCGAGCCGCCCGCCCGTACCACCGCATCTGCCCCTTCGGGTAGCGCCCCACGTGAACGTACAAAGCGCCGCGCGACGTATTCCTTACCAGCAACGGGGCCCAAAAGGCATGAGTCACCAACACATCGGCCGGCGGCAACACCCTCCGGGCCCGCAAGACGTAACGCAGGTCGCACCACTTCGTCCGCAAAACGCCCTTCGGCGCCTCAAAACCCGGAACCCGGAGGTGCCTCACTCCTTCAAGTTCTTCTTCATCGGGCAAACCGTCGCACAAACGTGAAA
>CAXGVD010000289.1:0-4314 GCA_964012695.1 uncultured Opitutia bacterium | reverse complement strand
ATCCGTGTAGGGGACGAATTGATTGTAAGTCATGTTCTCGGCGATTTTCTCGTCGCCCCGGTGTAGGTAGCCAATCACGGGCTCGCACTTTGCGATGACGTCCCCGTCAAGTTCCATGATAAGCCGAAGTACGCCGTGCGTGGTAGGGTGAGAAGGCCCTACGTTCAAAGCCATGCGCTCGCCGTCCGGCCCGCGGGCTACTTCTGCTCCGCGAGCACCCACGTCTCCCACGGAGACTTCCTTAATAGTGGTAGTCGCCTCGCTCATGCCGGCTTTTCGTCCTCCTCCGTCCAGCTTTCGTCCTTTGCTCGGGGCTCCACCTCCATTGCCGTCCCACTATGAGAGGCCACGAAGGGGCCGCCCATCATAGGTGCGGGATCCACCGCCTGCTCAGTCACTTCCGCCACGTCGGCGGCGGGCAGAGGCGTCTCGATGCCTGCGAGCGGAAACTCCTTACGCAAAGGGAAGTACGGGTAATCGTCCCACATCAGGATGCGTTTCAAGTTCGGGTGGTCTTTGAAGCGAATCCCGAACATGTCGAAGGTCTCACGCTCGTGCCAATCCGCTGCAGGATACACCCCCGCGAGACTTGGAGCCTCAGGTTCCTCATCGTCCTCGCAGTCGCAGCTCACCCGCAGGTAATTTTTTTGAGCGAGAGAATACAAGTGATAAACGGCGGTAAAGCGCGGCGACTCTTCTTCGCCCCAATCGACTGCGGTCGCGTCTACCAACATCTCGTAACCCTCACGATCTCGAGCAGCCTTGGCGAAGGCCACCAATTTGTCCGCCGGGCAGGAAAAGGACGGACAATCTTCGGACTTTCGTGGCACGAGGTACTCGTACCGGCCCCCGAGAGCCTTAGCGTATTCCTTGTCCATCGCCGGTTTCAGCCGACTCCCGCGGCCTCCGCCGGTTGACGCAGGTTGCGGACCGCGGGCTCTCGCCCGATCTTGTCCTGCAACTTCAGCATGGCGTCCAACAAAGCCTCGGGCCGAGGCGGGCAACCGCTCACGTAAACATCCACGGGAACGATGTTATCTACGCCCTGAAGCACCGCGTAGGAACGATACATTCCGCCCGTTGATGCACAGGCCCCCATCGCGACGACCCACTTCGGGTCGCCCATCTGGTCGTAAATCCGCCGCACCACCTCCGCCATTTTGTAGGTAACGGTTCCTGCCACGATCATGCAGTCCGCCTGACGAGGCGAGAATCGCATCACTTCCATCCCAAAGCGTGAAATGTCGAAGCGGGAGGCGGCCGCGGCCATCAGCTCGATGGCACAACAAGCCAAGCCCATAGGCATCGGCCACACCGAATGCTTCCGTATCCAGTTGATAACGGCATCGGCCCGAGTGACAATGACTTCACCCTCGACCTTTCCATTGTAGGCAATTTCTCCGACGGACATTTTTATCAAAAGGGAACGCCCTCATACATAGGCTTTTTACCCGTTCAGGCAAACATCAAAAAAATAAAATCCGGTTAGTGCGGTGCTAACTGGCTCTCCGCGACGCGGTGGCGCTCCCGATGCCCATTCGTCCTAAACGCTAAACTCCCTCAAGTGCCGTCAGGCCCAAACTTTCTACAACGATCTCAATGTACGCTGAAGGTAGAAGGCATTTGAGGATTACAAGCTTTGCTTAACCCTTTACGAATTGACTCGCAGGAGGCGTCGTGCATGTTTCGCCCTTTCCCCTACGGCTTATGGAGAGGTGACAGAGTGGCCGATTGTGCAGCATTGGAAATGCTGTGTACCGCAAGGTACCGCGGGTTCGAATCCCGCCCTCTCCGCCATTCCGTTTTTCGTCCCGCTCGACCTCTACTCCCTCCTGCCCTTCATAAGATGGAACTGGGATGGTATTGGGCGGCTTCGGGGTAGCGTTCACCCCAATTTCGAGCTCGTTCCAGAAAGCTTTCGGTTTGGCGGGCGGCGGCCCCGTAGCGGGTGGAACCTTGGGCGAAAAGGGCGTCGATTTCCTCTTTAGAGAGGCCGACTCTTTCGTCCGCAGCGAGACGGGCGGGAAGGTCATTAATGGAGATCTTGCCTTCGCGGAGGTCGCAGACCACGGCCACGGCGTGTTCCTTGATAGCGGCATGGGCATCCTCACGACCGGCTCCCGCCTTGACCGCTTCCATCATGATTGTGGTGGAGAGAAGGAAGGGCAGGTAGCGGCGGTTCTCCGCGCCGACTACCTCCGGGAACACTTCCATTTGGTTTAAGACGGTGACGAAGGTTTCGAGGAGGCCGTCGATGGTGAAGAAGGCGTCTGGCAAGGCCACACGGCGCACCACTGAGCAGGATACGTCTCCCTCGTTCCACTGATCGCCTGTGAGGGCTGAGAGCATGGCGAGATGTCCGCGGAGGATGGCGTGAAAGCCATTGATGCGTTCGCAGCTGCGGCTGTTCATCTTGTGGGGCATGGCGGAGGAGCCGGTCTGGCCTTTGGCAAAGCCTTCGCCCATCAGTTCGTTCCCTGCGGCGATGCGCAGGGTTTTTGCGAAGTTGGCGGGAGCGGAGGCCACACGCAGGAGAAGGGAGACCACTTCGAAATCGAGGGACCGCGGGTAAACCTGCCCCACGTTTTCCCAGCCGCCGGGAGCACCAAGGTGGGACAAGGCAAGCTTGTCCAGACGCTCGGCCTTTTCGGGCTCGCCGAGGAGCGTGACCTGGTCCAGTCGCGTACCCACGGCACCCTTGAGTCCGCGGAATGGATAGGTGGCGCAGAGCCGAACAAGCCCTTCTAGTCCGCGCTCCAATTCCTCCCCGTGCATGGAGAGGCGCTTGCCGAGGGTGGTAAGCTGAGCGGGTACATTGTGAGAACGGGCAGTGAGGGGCAGTTCCTTGAAGACTTCCGCCCGTTTCGCCAAGGCGAGCAGGGCCGCGACGCCCTTTTCCAAGACGATTCCGAGAGAGCGGTGGACCTGCAACTGTTCCACGTTTTCGGTAAGGTCTCGGGAAGTCATACCCTTGTGTGCGTGCTGGTGCCCGGCCTTGTCTGCGAATTCTTCCAGGCGGGCCTTCACGTCGTGCTTGGTCACGCGTTCGCGTTCGGCGATAGCTTCCAAGTCCACGGAAGCGCGGACCTTTTCGGAAGCTTCGATGGCCTCTGAGGGTATTTCTAGCCCAAGCTCTCGCTGGGACTTCATCACGGCGATCCAGAACTCCCGCTCCAGGATTACCTTTCCTTCAGGGGACCACAAGTCCCGCATGGCGGGCGAGGCGTAGCGTTCGGCGAGGACGTTCGGTAATTTGGATGACATAAAGAGAATTAGGAAAGACTTTTGTTGTTACCGAGTTCTTCGCAGATTTTTGGGTAGGGAGTCAAATTCAAGCGGGCCGTGCTGACCGGGGTGTCGAGGTTTTGTTAGATGTCCTCTTTGCCACCAAAAGAGAGCTTATGGGTAGGGTTTCCTATGAAATCTAACTCAGGAACGATAAGGACAAGATGCTTTCGTGAATTCTGCCACGAAAACATGCTCCACCCGCTCATTCTCGATCATGTCTGGGAGCATCACTTCGTTAATCGGGCCAAGCATTCGTCCATTCGCGGTTTTCTCTATTCCGTGGGTGATGAAAGCTACATGACGGCCAGGGACTTGCAGACAGAGTCGATGATGAACTCAGGCGTGGAAGCGCCCGCGGTGACGCCCACGGTCTGGAACTTACGGAGGACTTCCGCGTTCAAGTCCTCCGCCGTTTCGACGTGAAAGGTGGCACGTCCGTGGGATTCGGCCAGTTTGGCCAGTTTGCGCGTGTTAGCGGAATGCCGCCCTCCAATCACCACGATGGCCTCGGCGCCTTCCTCCACCAGTAGGCGCAGGTCCGACTGGCGTTCCTTGGTTGCCCCGCAAATGGTGTCGAAGACTAAGAGTTCGGGGTAACGCGCGGCCAGCAGGCCGGACAAGGCCTCGAACTCGTGCGTGAACATTGTAGACTGCGAGACCATCACCACACCGTTGGCGAACGCGGGCAAAGCTTCCAAATCCTCTCGGTTGCGGACAACATGCCCCTTCTCCCCCGCGTAACCCATCAAGCCGATTACCTCGGGATGGTTCGGGTCTCCGAAAATCACCACGTCGTATCCCTTTTGAGCATGCATCCTCACTTTGCCTGCAATGATGCCAACATCCGGGCAGGTGGCGTCCTTGAAGGGCATTCCCAAGTCCTTTAGGTACTTTCTGCGTTCGGGTGAAATACCGTGAGCCCGCACCACCACTACCGCGTCCTCGCACTCCTCTTCCTCCAGCTTCACCTCGGCTTGGCTCCGGTAGTCGCCCACCTCCTGCACGCCCTCTTTACCCAAGGCGTCC